>CAMPIG010000073.1 GCA_946886255.1 uncultured Cellvibrio sp.
ATGCACTTCCTCACGAAGTAGTAGCATCGAGGCTAAATCACTCACATTATTGTAATTATTATCAATGATTACAAAGATATTTATTCTTAGAGAGCTAAAGCAAGCTTCGTAAGATTCAATCAACGAATTTAAGGTCGCAACTAAAAAATCTGTTGATTCGTTATAGTGTGTAACACATACACAAATACTAGACAAAATCACCTCCATGTCTCAGCCGGCTAGAAGCATCGGGCAGTTGATAGTGCAAACTGTTTGCCTTGTCGTTCAGGCCTGATAAAGGCAATAGCGCTGTGGCAGTGGCACCGATTATAATCTACTTCGATATATTCCAAAATAGATTTACATGTTTGTTCTCCATTTTGGACTTCCCAGACTCTAGTGGACACGCCTAAGCTACGAAACGAGCATAGGAGAGTCATATGAGCAATCAACGTACACCCCGGAATTTAAGACGAAGTCGTAAGACCGGTCTCCGAGCGTGGGTATTCCATTGCCGACGCCACCAATCGCCTTGGTGTTTCTACACATAGCCTTTACAAATGGGTCAACGCCGCACACTCGATAAATCCGATGTTCAGGAGCGGAATTGCTAGAGGCAAAACGCGAAATTCTTAAACTCAAATCCCAATTGCAGCGCACAGAAGAAGAGCGCGATATATTAAAAAGGGCCGCGCGGTACATTGCCAGTCAGCCCGAGTAAAGTACCAATACATCAACGATCATCAGCACTGCTTCAGTATTCAATTGTTGTGTCGATTGCTTGGAGTCGCGCAGTGGCTTCTATCAATGGTTGCATAAATCCACATCCAATCGATCGCAAGAGGATGCGCGATTACTGGTGTTGATTCGTGATTCATATAATGCCAGTCACGGCATTTATGGCTCGCCGCACATTTGTCTCGACTTGCGTGAGATCGGTGAGCGTTGTAGTAAGCACCGCGTGGCGAGAATCATGAAAACCATCAAATCAAGGCTATTCGCGGCTATAAGATTCCCAAGAAAATCGTTGGGCGCCCATCATTATCTTGAGCCGAGCATGTGTCGCCGGGGAAATTGTTGGGACAATGCCGTTGCCGAATCATTTTTTAGCAGTTTGAAAAAGGAGCGTATCAAGAAAAGAATTTATAAAACCCGTGAATGGCGCGGGCAGATGTGTTTGATTATATTGAGACGTTCTACAATCAAACCCGCCGCCATAACCACCTCGGGGCCAGTCCGGAGGCGCTTGAACGTGCCTCACAATGAGTTTTGGATTTGTTTATGAAAGTCTGGGAAGTCCAGAATTCGCCATATAACGGCTGCCCGTTTAAAAGCGAGAAATCTAGACTTCAGAATAAACGTAAAAAATATTAAAAGTGGGATCATATGAAACGAGTCAAGTTATTTATACCGCTCATTATTTTCAGTGTTATGGCAATATTTTTGGGTCTAGGCCTTAATAAAGGAACGGATGAACTACCATCAACGCTGATTGGGAAGCCGGTGCCTGAATTTGACCTTCCCACTATTGGTGATCCTGAGTTAATCGTTCCGCCTTTAAAGGAAAACCGTATTTAATCAACCTCTGGCAAATTCAGTGCCTAGGCTGTCGTATAGAGCATAAGTATTTATTAGAATTGGCTTCGAAGGGAATCCCAATTTTGGGAGTGAATATACAAGATGAGAGCGATACTATTTCAGAAATACTAAAAAAAGCAATCCCTATATGGTTAATGTTTCTGATGCCGACGGCAAGTTGCATTTAAATTTAGGCTCATATGGCACACCTGAAACTTACCTTGTGAATCGTGAGGGTCTCATTTCTTACAGAATAGTCGGTCCTATTAGCGAAGACCGATGGAAAGAGAAGATGGCATCAATTTTTGATGGGTTGTAATCTATCGGGAAGGAGTTCCCCCTAAAAACCACGGGGATCATAGAAAATTCGCATAACATAAATTTATGAAAAAGTCCCGATGTCGATAAACAAATTGTCGTCATTGACTCGATTGTAAATGACTACTATCGATCGCCTACGAACACTTTACACCTGTAATAATCTGTATAACACCTGACTATACCCGATGTGGTGCAGTGGAATGCCTCAGCGCCAAATACGCCGGTGGTCGGACCCTTGGTGCGAAATATCGGTGAGGTTGTGGGTGTTTTTGGCCATCTGCAAATAGACAAGGCCCCCTGGTGGCAACGTCTGTTTGGCCACAATTTCCACTACCGCTCAACCGTGGATATGATGAATTTGGGGCATCTGGAATCATGGGTGAAAGACTTACGTTCTCCACAATGGTTGGATACGCCTCTGCCTCCCATCAATCTGGCTCAGGCGGCGAAAGGGGAAGTGCTGTTCAATACGCATTGCCAGCAATGTCATCAGGTAATTCCCCGCGCAAGAGAGGGAGACAAGTATACGGCGGTAAAGACACCGGTAAGCGAAATTGGTACTGACCCGGATATGGCTTGGTTTGCGGACAATCACGTAGCAAAAACCCTTATTCTGGAAGGCAGCAAAGAAGGTGTTCTCTTCGGTTCCCCCTTTGGTGCGGAAGCGCCTGCCATCCAGATTCCGGTAAATGGTGTTGTCGGCCTGGTATTACATGATCCTCTAACTGCACTGAAAGCTGGACTTATTCCGATGGAGGACAAGGAAAAACATTTGTCTGGTTCCAAAGCCGAGACCATTAAAGGTTATGTAAAACAACATCTGGCTGAGCGCGAAGCGATTGCGGCTGACAATGCCCCGCCTCCGAAAGATGGGGCAGAACACTCCACAGAAAAAAATTTACAGGGGCTGGTATATAAAGCGCGTCCTCTCAATGGCATCTGGGCGACAGCACCCTATTTACACAACGGCTCCGTGCCTAACTTGTGGGAATTGCTACAGAAACCTGAAGATCGGGTCGTCAGATTTTGGGTAGGAAGTCGAAAATTTGACCCAGTCAATGTTGGCTTCGTCACCACGGAAGGTCTCAATGAGTTCCAGGTAATGACACCCGCCGGTGCCATCCAGGCCGGCAATTCCAACCGCGGCCACGAGGCGGGAACAGACCTTTCGGATGACGAGAAAAGGCAACTGATTGAATATATGAAGATGCTCTGAGTGCGTCTACAAGGCCCCAATAAAAATGAGATTGATTAGCATTTGCGATAATGGTTAAATGCGCCAATTTCAACGCTCCGGCTATTCGGCCGGGGTCAGCAGCATTGGGGAGTTGTTATGCATACCTTTATTCGCAGCGCTTTGGCTCTGTCAGTGGCAGGCGCTATGTGGGGCGGTAGTGCTTTCGCCCAGACCAATCAGCAACCGGCGGCCAGCAGCAAAGGTGAGATTGAAACGATCCACATTTATGGCGAGGCGGATAAAACCAAAACGGCGACCAAGCTGAGTCTGACGGTGCTGGAAACGCCCCAGGTGGTGTCGGTGATTTCGCGGGACCAGATTGACGACTTCGCCCTGCAGGAAATCAATGCGGTGTTGGCCCAGGTCCCCGGCGTGACGGTTGAGCAGGTGGAAACCGGCCGTACTTACTACACGGCGCGCGGTTTCGACATTGTTAACTTTCAATACGACGGCGTGGGCGTTCCCTTTTCTTACGGCTTGGGTCATGGCCATGACGACACGGCCATGTACGAGCAAGTGGAAGTCGTCAAAGGCGCGACCGGTTTGATCACCGGGTTGGCAAATCCCTCAGCGACCATTAACTATTTGCGCAAACGTCCGACAGATGATCTTCAGGCATCGGTTAATGCCTCTGCCGGGAGCTGGAATCAATACCGCGTGGATGGGGACATTTCCGGGCCGATTGTGGCTGACAAACTCAACGGTCGTTTAGTGGTGGTCAAGCAGGATGGGGATTCCTATCTGGATCGTTACGGCAAAGAGTTGAGCGCTGTCTACGGCATTGTCAGCGGCGCCATTACCGATACCACCCGTTTTACGTTGGGGCACAGTCTCAATGACAGCCACAGCGATGCCAATTCATCCGGTGCCTTGCCGGTGTTTTACAGCGATGGTTCGCTGACGGATTACGATGTGTCAACCAATACCGCGCCGGGTTGGGCGTATCAGGATGTAGAGCAAACCCGCACCTTCGTTGAACTGGAACAGGACTTGAGCGAGAGCTGGATGGCGAAGGCCATCTTCACCCGCAATGACCTGGACAGTGAGTGGACCTCGCTTTATTTATCGGGCGCTCCCAACCCGATGACCGAAGAAGGTTTATTAGCGCACGCGAGTCTTTATCAGGCAGCGGACAAAGAAGAAATTATCGATCTGTTTATCAGCGGTACTTTTTCGCTATGGGGCCAGGAGCACGAGTTGGTAGCCGGCTTCAACGCGGCAGATATCAAACTGACCGGGCGATCCATCTATACCGACGAATGGAATTACGATCCCGTGGGTGCTGATTGGGCCGAGGGAAATACAGCACTACCGGAATTTGATGTTTACGATGCGGCAACGCAATCCACCAATATTGATCAGAAACAAGATTCTTACTACCTCTCCACGCGTTTGAGTTTGACCGATGCGCTGTCGGTTCTGCTGGGCGCACGCACCGTGGATATCGAGCAAGACGGTATCAGCTACGGCGCACCCCAAATTGCAGCCGACAAAGAAACCGTTCCCTATGCGGGTGTTACCTTTGAAATGCTTCCGGGCACCATGTTGTATGCCAGCTATAGCGAAGTGTTTAATCCGCAAACCTGGGTCGATGCTGATCTTTTGCCGTTGGGCGCGGTGCGCGGTGAAAGTTCGGAAGTCGGTATCAAACAGGAAGTCTTTGCGGGGAATGCGGTGCTCACCCTGGCCTTGTTTGAATCCAGTCAGGAAAATTTCGGTGAATGGGTAACTCGCGATACAGAATCCGGTTTGAATATTTATCGGGGCGTTGGATTGGACAGCGATGGTTTTGAAGTGGAACTCGCTGGTGAAATATTCTCTGGCCTGAATATCAGTGCGGGTTATACGCAAGTCGAGGTCGACGATGACAACGGCAACAAAACCCGCCGCTTTATCCCGACCCAACAATTCAAACTGGCCACGGCCTACAACCTGTCAGCAGTCTCGGGTTTGCGTGTGGGCACCAGTATTAATTGGCAGAATGAAATTTATTATGGTGATACCGAGGTGCAAGGCGGTTATGCCTTGGTGGATATCTTTGCCCGCTATGCCTTGACCACAAACCTGACGATCGCGCTGAACGTTAATAATGTCGGCGACGAAAAATACCGGTTGAGTCCGCAATGGGGACAAGCCAATTTTGGGGCGCCGCGTAATGTAATGGGCTCTATTACCTGGCGTTATTGATTGACTGGCCGCAACCCCACTTTTTCCAAAAGCTCACCCCATCTCGGGTCGTTGTGCAGCAGTTTATATTTGGGATCTACCGCCAGCCAGACCAGATAACCCTGGCGTTGTTCGTAAGCCTGATTCAGCCAGGTGAAGGCATCGTCGATTTCTCCGGCTGCTATCGCAAAGCGGGCATAGGATAACGGCGGTGGATAAAAACCTATGTCCCGTTCTTCCTGGTGTTCGTAAGCGAGCCAGCGGTACACACCGGTTAATTGATGCTCAGCAAAAATACGGTCCAGGTTTTCCAGCACGTCCGTGTGGTATTCGGCCAGGGCCAAAATTTTTCGCAGGTGGATGTAAGCTTTTTGTTCATCACCTGCCGCTTCAAATAACCGCAAGGCTGAACGGTGATACTGCAAGTCGTTTGGGTTGAAGGTTAAGAGCTTTTCAGTTTCCTGCCAGGATTCTTCGTACCGCCCCTGCATCGCACAAATCCAGGCGACGGTTGCGATGGAATAATTGAGCGGATTCAATTGCCGCGCGAGCTGAACCTCGCGATAGGAGGCTTCAAATTCCCCCTGGGCAAGTAAATACAATCCATAGGTATGGTGGGCTTCCGCATTATCCGGATCAAGCGCCACGGCTTTTTCCAGATGGTAGCGCGCTGCTTCGTAATCCCAATCCACAAAGAGCAGGATCATGCCCAGGGTTTCATGGGCAAAGGACGACTCAGGGTTGAGACGCAGCGCTTTTTCTATCAGCGCCTTTAATTCTTCGGAGGCGTTGTATTTGATCAACGGCTGTTGGAAAAGCAGGTCGCTTTTTGCAAGGGCGAGCTGAACGTAGGCGTCGGCAAATTGCGGTTCGTTGCGGATGATGTCCTGCAACAGGTTAACTGCTTTTCGCGTATTTTCGGGAGCAAAGGAATTCCGCAATTCCCGTGCGTGTTGATAGGTTTCCAGGAGATCTTTGGAAAATAATGTGTCTGGCGTATCGCTATCGGATTCCAACTGCATAGCGACAGTGTGCTGCGCAGTGCGATGGGAATTTGTCAGCACAAGCAGAATACCGATGCTTATCGCAGCAAAAAAACCTATCGCTTTGCGCCAACGACCTTTCGGCCATTTTTCTTGCGCGGTTGACGGGACGCTTTCATCACTGGCAGCGGCATAATCGAGCGTGCCACGGTAGTGCTGCTCGGCCAATGTCATGGTGGCCAATGAAACCGGGTGAATAAACTGGTAGCCAATACCGGGAATGGTTTTGATGTACTGCGGTGCGCGTGCGGAATCATTGAACGCCTTGCGCAGGCGACTGATGGCCACGGCCACAACGTCCTCGACCACCACGCGCCCGTTCCAGATTTCACCCAACAGGGTTTGTTTTGAAACGGTACTGCCACGGTGGGCAATCAGGTACAGCAACAGCTGTACCTGTTTGTGTTCCAGTTGGGTTGACTGGTGTTCGTCAGAGACGAGATTGGCATGGGGGTCCAACCGCCAGTTCCCGATCTGAAGCGTTAGGTTTTGCATAGGCTCTTGCACGTCAGTGGAGGTCATCGTCGGACAGGCTTTTAGCAGGAGGACGTGGCGTAATGCAAACATTTCTGAAGATGGGATAAAGGTTTATCTGCACAGCGGACATTGTTGCGTTGGAATGTGGGCAGGAGGTCCGTCTCCCGCCCAAGGATTTTATTTGCGCTTATTCAAGCCCATACCGGGCTAGGGTGTCGATAAGCTTCAGGTCGTGTTCTCCGATGGGCACATTCCAGCCCCAGGTGCGCATGGAAACGTATCCGGAGCCGGGCTCATCACTGAATTGTTTTACCCAAATAGCCGCGCGGCCGAACTCATCGTAGGCCAAGGGTAGGATGCCCTGCTTTTTGCTGTGTCCTTTTCCGCGGATGAGAACCGGCGTGCTGGTCGCTTTCAGCCAGCGCGGCAAGCCCCAGTTTTTACCCTCCTGGGTGGCTTTGCTGTAATAATTTCCCGATTCAGTGACATCCATAAAGGTGACACTCAACAAATTGATACCGGGCTCAGGGTCGCGATCAAAATCATTCCCGGCGTCGTTCAACGAGTAATAATTGGGTGGATCGCTAAACCACAAAACCTTGCCACCCGCCTCCAGGTATTGGCGCATCAACCCGTTGGCGGGGTTGTTGCCCATGACCGGTTCGGGAATGATCGGCAACGCAAACACAATCACACTGGGAGCGCCGTCGCTCAGGCGCGCCTGGATAAATTGCTCCAGTTGCGCGGCTGATTCCAGCCGCTCGTAGCCGCGCTCAGTCAGGTAAGGTGTGACCTTGGGATCAACCACCAGGTATTGCGTCAGATCGGTGATGCCGGTGGGTTGGTAAACAGCTTTATATGCGGCCTCGCCTTCACCCAGCGCGTAGAGGTTGCCGTCGTCTCCCCCCAGGAAGATAGTCCGGGTATCTTCGTCGTACACCGGCGAGGAATAGATTTCCGGGCCAATGGTGTGCCGCCGGATTTCAGTGCCGCTGGCTTTATCCAGTTGATACAGCGTGCCGTCGGCGGAACCAAAATAAACGGACTGGTCCTTGATCAACGCGCTGGTGTAGTTGTGCGAGCCTGCATAAAACTGCCACCTTGCCTCGCCACTCACCAGGTCGATTGCGCTGAATAAATTATTGGATGACCAGCCGACATAGACGGTGCTGTCGTCAACGGCGGTGGTCATGGCCCACGCGGAACCAAAGGTTAGCTTCCATGTTAACGATCGTGTTGTCACATCGACGGCATAAACGTGACCATCCCGTGAAGCGATCACCAACGTGTTGCCCACCATGAGTGGCGGTGCGTAAATGGATTTGCGGTCGTAACCATAGTCGTCCGGATTCAATGCATGGCCGTCGGTTTCAAAGGTCCATTGCAGCGCGCCATTGGCCGCGTCCAGTACGTAAACCACGCCGTTATTGCTCGGTTGATACACCTTGCCTTCGTGTACCAGGGCGGCGGCGCGAATTTCTCCTGGAGTGCGAAACTTCCATTGCAAACGGCCGGTGCGCTGATCCAGCACATACAGAGTGCCGCCCCCGGAACCGATATACACATTGCCCTGAGTGACTACCGGTGCCGCCGAAAAATACTTCCAGTCCGCTTTGGTTGCCAGCTGATCCGGCTGCATGGAAAAACTCCACTTGAGTCGCCCGGTGCGGCGGTTAATGGCATACACGCGGTTGTCCCGGCTGGCCACGATCACCATATTGCCGGCAACGGCGGGTTCACCGGCCAAGGCGCCGCCCGTTTCAAACTCCCAGAGGCGTTCGCCGTCCTGTTTACTTACTGCATAGAGATGACCGTCAGTGCTGGCCACATATACGGTTTTATCCGTGACCACTGCATCCGCGCGAATCGCGCCTTCTGTCTGGAAACGCCATTTGGTTTTCAATCCGCCGGGATCTGCAAAAGCCATTGAGCAGAATATGCCGTCCAGCATGAGAAGCATCATCAATAACACACAGTTTTTTTTCATCGTGAGTTCCTCTCTCGAATAATAGAATTGCTCGAAATAATAGGATTGGCTCTCGAAGTGCCTGGCGCTCCGTGATGGGCACCAAACAGCCCGAGATACATTGTTATTGATAGCTATCGGAGCAGAAGCTTAGGGAAAGGAATGGCAAGCCACCATAGCGGTTAAGGCGCCAACGAAAGGATTGGAACGGCATAGATACCGGAAACCCACGAAATACATGGGCCGCAGGATGATCCAAGGTGATATTAAGCCTTCTAAAGAATCATTGTGTTCCAGGTTGGGCTTCCACCCGAAAACACAAACCCGGTTCCATCCTATGCGCAGACAATGTCCAGCCATGTGCTTGGGCAATCTCTTTGCAAATGGCCAGGCCGAGGCCTGCGCCGTAATCACGCCTGTGAGGGCCGCGCCAGAATCGGTTGAATATCAGTGGGAGTTGTTCTTCTGTGACGCCCGGCCCCTGGTCCTTTATTTCCACTGTGGTTGCATTAAGGGTAATCCGGATTTCTGTTCCTGGTGGGGCGTGCTGAATAGCGTTTTCAATGAGATTTTTCAGCAAGGTAAACAGCGCACTTTTATCCGCTTTCCATTTTGATCCGCAGGCATTGTCGATTATTACCAGTCGCACGCCTGCCGCATCCGTCATGCGTTGTAGATAGGTGGCCGTTTCTTTTACAACGTCATGTACATCCACAGTCGTGAAACGGTAATTTTGCGCTTCAATGGTTTCGGCCAGTATCAGCAGTTGTTGTACCTGGCGTGTCATATGTTCGATATCGAGCAATAATGCATTGCGGTTACCGCCGGTACCTTCCAGCTCAATCTGCGCGCGGATCAGCAGCAGTGGCGTTTTCAATTCATGGGCGGCGGTTGCAAGAAACTCTTTTTGCACACGGTAGCCCTGTTCGAGGCGATCAAGCACGTGATTGAAGCTGGTAACCAAGGGTGCAACTTCACGCGGTACTGACTCCACTGCCAAGCGCGCATGAAGGGAATGGGGTGAAATTTTTGCAGCAGATGTCGAGACTTTTCGTAAAGGTTTGAATGTATATTTCAGGGTGACGTAGCCGCAGATGCCGAAGATAAAAAGCAAAACCAAACCGAAGAGTGCGACGCCTTTGACCATGAAAGGCACGGCAATGTGGTCATTGATAAGATTCAAAAACCGGTTGCTGATACCAATCTGTACGAACCATGTTCGGCCCTGATTTTCAATCGATTTGGTAGCGCCTTGTATGGCGACGCCGTTACGGTCGAATTCAAATTGTTCTTGCCGGAGTTCTTGAATGGCGGGGATTGAGGACCAGAATGCCGTGCCGGCGGAGGAAGACATCACTGTGTGACCAGAAGAATCCAGCACACGGTAAGCGGCTTCCTCATTCAGGCTATCAAAGAAAAACCATGCATCCTCCATGTCATTGTCTTCCTCTTCCATACCGACAGGAATGCCCTGATCGTCAAACACGAGTTCCCCGGCCAGCCCATCGGCGACTTCTGCGAGATTGGTGGGCGAAAACATATCGCTTTCCTGGGCAATCATTAACGCTATTGCCACAAGTCCGATACAGAGCGTGCTCAGTACCACACCGACCACATAGGCCAGCAATACTTTGACGCTGAGACTATTCAACGGCAGTTGTCGTATCTGCTTCACGAAGTGCATAGCCAAGGTTTCTCAGGTTAACGATCTGTTGGTTTGAGCCAATGCCAAGCAACTTGCGGCGGAGGCGATGCAAGGCCACATCCAGGGCGTTGGGTGTGACGGCTTCACTCAGTCCCCAACCGGCAGCTTCCAGCGCACTGCGCCGTACCAGGCTTCCCTTCTTGCTCACCAGAAGCAAAATAATCTGTAGTTCGGCAGGTGCCAGGGTCACGCTTTCGTCGTTGCAGCACATGATGCCGGCGGCGGGCTGTATCAGTAGATCACCGTGGGTGGGGTCGAGCACGATGTTGTGAACGGGACGGCGGAGCAACGCGCGGACGCGGGCCACCATCTCGTCCATGGCAAACGGCTTGGGGAGATAATCATCGGCGCCTGCTTCGAGTCCTTCTACACGGTCATGCAAGGCATCGCGCGCGGTCAGGATAAGGCAGGGAATACTGAGGCCGGTGTTGCGCAATCGCTGGAGGAAATTGATTCCATCGCCGTCGGGTAATCCCCGATCAAGGACCAGCGCCTGGTAAGGCACTTGCTGAGCAGCAGCCAAGGCCGTATCCATACGATCAAACACATCAACCGCTATGCCGGCCGCAGCCAGCTTTTTGCTGATTAACGCTGCCAGGCGCTCATGATCCTCAACCAGAAGAATACGATTCATCAGAACTGATACCGGTAACCAACAATCATTCGGTTTTCGGTGGAGCTGTCTACCAGCGGGCTGTCTTTAATTTCTTGCGCGAGACTGGTTACGCCAAGGTCAAGGAAGAGTGCGTTGCGCATATCGAACATATAAATACCTCGTAAGCCGTATTCAATACTAACGGCCGCTTCGCCGCTATAGGCCGGCCGATCAAAGCGGGCTTCATGGGTGCGAACGCCGTAATGGTAATCAACGTATTTATCGTCTTGCCAGGTCGCCACCACCCGTGGGGTAAGCATAAACCGTTGGCCAAACACCCAGGTTCTTTCCATGCCGATACTGAACTGCTGGCCGTCGCTGTTATCCGAGATGTCGCTCAGCCATTCCGCGCCGACATCGACCAGCGGGTTACGCCATTCTATCCTGGCACCGGCCCAAAACCCGCCCTCGCGCTCGTCCATGCCGTTCAGTATGGGCGTTTCATCCGCTTCATCCTCATCGTAGCCGCCAAAGCTGTACTGGGTAATTGCTTTGAAATTGAGTTGCTGAGATTCGCTAATGTCGAGGCTCGCCAGATTGAACTCGATGCCAGCCCCGACGAACTCTACATATTTACCTTCATAAAAGATCAGCGGGATGACTTTGTTGTCGCGGTCAATATCTGTAAAGGGCTTCTGGCTGCTGATGGCTGCGATACCCAGACTCCAACCCGATCCTTCATGGCTTTCTGATTCCTGAGCTGTGGCTGCGAATGTTGAGCCTAGACCCATAACCAGCGTGGAAATAACGTTCATGCGCATGCTGATATGCGAACGTGATAATGCCGCTAACTGCATAGAGGTTCTCCGATAGGTTTGATGGCAGCTTCAGTATTGAATGCTTCGTCTTACGGCATTCTTACAGCGGTTTCTTTTTTTCCAGTAAGCATCAGGAAAGTTTTCCTGTTGGATAGTGGTGTTCGACATAACGCTGGCGTGTATCGACACGCTTCATCATGTGCTGGAACTGAATGAATATGCAGAGAAAAACCCGTAGAGCTGTATTTATCTTCGCTGGTGTCATCGTCCTGATTGGTGCTCTGACGGCAGTGCTGGCATTAACACCCAATGAAAAGGAATCAAAGGGCGATGCGCAGGCGGTCACGTCGAGGCCTGTGCTGACGTTGGATGGTACATCACCACAGATAACCACCCTGGCGGTCCGGGTTTCTGCTAACGGCGACATTATGGCGTGGCAGGAAGCCAGTATTGGTACGGAAGCAGATGGCCTGCGCCTGATTGAAGTAATGGCCAATGTTGGGGACCGGGTCAAGCGCGGTCAACGGCTGGCGACCTTTGCCAGCGATATTATCCAAGCTGAGTTGGCACAGAGCCGTGCGGTAGTTGCCGAGGCAGATGTCGCGCTGGCTGACGCGGCGGCCAATGCCCAGCGCGCCCGGAGGTTGCAGGGTAGCGGCGCCTTATCAGTCCAGCAGATCCAGCAATACGAGAATGCCGAACGCGCCGCCCAGGCCCGACTGGATGCAGCTAAAGCTGTGGAAAAGACGCAACAGTCACGCCTGGTGCAAACCCGGGTTCTGGCGCCGGATGACGGTGTTATCTCCGCACGCGCCGCCACCGTGGGTGCGGTGGTACCGGCCGGCCAGGAACTCTTCCGCCTGATCCGCCAGGGCCGGCTCGAGTGGCGAGCCGAGGTAGCGGCCTCAGATTTGGCAAAGCTTAAACCCGGTCAGTTGGCGGAGATCACGCCGACGGGTGGACAACCTATCCGGGGCAGGCTACGGATGGTCAGTCCAATGGTCGATGTGCAAACCCGGAACGGTGTGGTGTATGTCGACCTGCCATCGGACGACAGGGTGCTCGCCGGCATGTTTGCGCGAGGTGAGTTTGATATCGAGCAGATACAAACCCTGACGTTGCCACAGAGCGCGATATTGCTGCGTGACGGTTTCAGCTATGCGTTGCGCGTCGGTCCTGATTCCAGAGTGGTACAAACCAAGCTGGTGACCGGGCGGCGCACCGGAGATCGCGTTGAAATTCTTGATGGCATTGATGCCGCTGCCAGGGTTGTGGCCGCCGGTGGGGGTTTTCTCGGTGATGGGGATCTGGTTCGGGTGATCGAGGACCATGCCCAATCCACTAGCGCGGCGCAATCTCCACAGGGTGACGTGTTGTGAATATATCGTCCTGGTCTATCCGCAATCCCACACCCGCCATCATGCTGTTCCTGATGCTCACCTTGTTTGGCCTGATGGGATTTCGGGCGATGAAGGTCCAGAATTTCCCGGACGTTGATCTGCCTGGCGTCATCGTAACGGCAGAGCTGCCCGGCGCTTCGCCGGTGCAACTGGAAAACGATGTTGCGCGCAAGATCGAAGACTCGATCGCCACATTGCAGGGCGTCAAGCATATCGAGAGTGTGCTGACTGACGGCAGCGCCCGGATTTCGGTGGAGTTTCATCTGGAAAAATCGGTGCAGGACGCGGTCGATGACGTGCGCGACGCGGTAGCGCGGGTGCGTTCAGATTTACCGGCGGATCTGCGCGATCCGGTGATTGAAAAAATCGAAATCGCCGGCAGCCCTATTCTCACTTACACGGTTGCCTCGCCGAGGCTGGATGACGAAGCGCTTTCCTGGTTCGTCGACAATCAGATCGCCCGCACCCTGCTATCGATACCCGGGGTCGGCGCGGTAGCGCGAGTCGGCGGTGCGACGCGCGAGGTGCGCGTCGAACTCGATCCGGCCCGCTTGCTGGCAATGAACGCGACCGCTGCTGATCTCTCGCGCCAGTTACGCCTGACGCAACAGGAAGCCACCGGTGGGCGTGCCAGCCTGGGTGGCGCCGAACAATCGATTCGCACAATCGCGACAGTACAGACGGCGGAAGAACTCGCCCGTATGGACATCACCCTGGCTGATGGTCGGCGTATCAGTCTCGATCAGATTGCCCGAGTACAGGACACGGTGGCCGAGCCGCGCTCCATGGCGTTGCTCTACGGACAACCGGTGGTCGGCTTCGAAATCATGCGCTCGCGCGGCGCCAGCGAGATTGATGTCATGCAGGCGGTGCGTGCTGCAGTAGCGCAGCTGCGGGCAAGGCATCCCGATATCACCTTTACCGAAGCCCTCAATTTCGTTAACCCGGTGGAAGAAAATTACCAAGGCTCCATGACGCTGCTCTACGAAGGCGCAGCACTCGCGGTGTTGGTAGTCTTCCTGTTTTTGCGCGACTGGCGCGCCACCGTTGTTGCTGCCG
>CAMPIG010000074.1 GCA_946886255.1 uncultured Cellvibrio sp.
GATAACCGCTGCCATCCCAACGCTCATGATGCGTCAAGGCAATATCGTGAGCCATGTGCAAAAGTCCCACGGCGTGCACACCGATAATACGCGCACCGATGACAGGATGCTCACGCATGATCGCCCACTCCTCCGGGGTTAATTTACCGGGTTTCTGCAAGATACTATCGGGGATGCCGATCTTACCAATGTCATGCATAGGCGCTGCATGGAGCAAGTCTTCAGCCATTGCTTCATCAAAACCGGCAGCGCGGGCGATGATATGGGAATAGTGGCTCATACGAATAACGTGAAGCCCGGTTTCATTGTCTTTATATTCGGCCGCCAGCCCCAAGCGCTGCACAATCTCCAAACGTGTTTTCTTTAATTCATCAACCTGCACTAGCGATAAGTGCGTAGCAACCCGTGCACGTACAATCGCACCGCTTACCGGCTTGGTAATGTAATCCACTCCGCCCACTGCAAACCCCTGCGCTTCTTCAGCCGCATCGCTCAATGCACTGACAAAAATGACCGGGATATGTTGGGTAAGTGCATTTCGCTTCAACTGCTCACACACCTGATAGCCGTTCATCTGCGGCATCATCACATCAAGCAGGATCAAATCCGGCAACTCTGCCTCTGCCAACTCCAGGGCTTTTTCCGGTGCTTTGGCAAATAACAAACGGTAGTGCTGTTTAAGTATTTGCCGCAACACACTCAGGTTGGTTGCCTCATCGTCTACCACCAGGATCGTGATGCTGAAGTCACTTGTCATGATATGACTCTCGCGATGTCATTATTAATTATTGTTGATATGGGCTATCGGTCAGATGTTGCTGCAAGGTTCCAAGGTGTTGTAATGCGGTAGCAAATTCAAAATCCATCATTGCCTGCTGGATTCGGTCGAGAAGGGTCTGCTGTGGGTCTGCACGAAATGCCTGCCGGAGAATGCGCAAAGATTTTTCATCCAACTCACCACGCCCCAACGCCAGACTTAATTGACTCATAGCCAGGTTGCGTTCCTTTGCATCAACTAACAATTGCGGTACGGCAATCTCGCGCAATTGCGGCAACGCATTGACGGCATCAATTAAATGCTCAACAACCATGTCCAATGCGGCGCGCTGCTTGAGCCAGGCATCACCTTGCAGTTTTTCAACCGGTATTTGCGCAATGTGTTTGAGCGCCTCCGTCAGTTCCGGCAAGGCAAGATTCACAGCCGCCCCCCGCGCCCGATGCAGCAACTGTGCAACGGCAGACACGTTTCGTTCTACCAATGCAGCTTCCAGATTCTCCACCAGTGATCGGTTTTCCGCGATGAATTGACGCAGAGCGTTGTAATAGAAAGTTTCGCTCTGCCATAAGGCAAGACCTGCACTCAATGAGATCGGCACCGGTGCAGATATCGGTGTCGCGGGTGGTGTGACAGACGGTTGTATCCTCAGCCCCAGCAGGCGCGCCATCTCCGATTGGAGCTCAAAAAGGTTGATCGGCTTGGAAGCGAAACCGTCCATACCCGCCTCGCGCGCGGCCAGTTTATCTGCATCCAGTACACTGGCCGTTAATGCAATAATCGGTGTCGGTTTCAATTGATTTTTTTGTTCGTGTTGGCGCATCAGCCGACTGGATTCCAGACCATCCATCACCGGCATCTGCACATCCATCAAAACCACATCATAAGCGCGCTGCTTGAATGCAGATAAAGCCTCAGCGCCATCCATTGCTGAGCTTATATCGTGGCCACCTTTGCGTAGCAGAATTTCCAATAGCTGCACATTTGGCAATACATCATCAACCACCAGGATACGTAACGGCGGTAATGTCATTTGCTGACGATCAGATAAGCGGGTATGGATTTCGCCCCTCGTTAGCGGAATCCGGAAAGTGAAAACCGAACCCTTGCCCAGCTCACTGGCGACAGTGATGGTACCGCCCATTAATTCGATCAACTGTTTGCTGATAGTCGTGCCCAAACCTGAGCCTCCAAAACGGCGTGTCATGGAGGCATCCGCTTGCGTAAACGGTTCAAAGATATGTTCCAATCGATCAGCGGGAATGCCAATACCAGTATCCTGAATGGCAAAGCGGATGAACTCTTCATCGGTAGACACACTGACAACTACTTCACCGCGCTCGGTAAATTTCACTGCATTGCCAATCAGATTTACCAATACTTGCCGCAAACGTTGTTCATCGCCACGAAAAAATTCACCTATGTCCGACGAATATTCCAAGCGCAACGCCAAGCTTTTTTGTTCGGCACTGACTTTGAATGTCGCAAGCACCTGGAAAAGTAATTCCGTTAACGAAAAGTTGACGTCTTCCAGCTCGACCACACCGCGTTCCAACTTGGCGGTATCGAGTACGTCGTTGAGCAAATGCAATAGCGAAGCAGAAGCGTGATCAATGGTATCGAGATATTGCTTTTGTTCGACGTTCAAGGGAGTTTGCAAAAGGATATCGATGAAACCGATGATGGCGTTCATAGGTGTACGAATTTCGTGGCTCATGTTGGCCAGAAATTCTGTCTTCACTGCTGCTGCCTGCTCTGCTTTTAATTTTTCATGGCGCAACACCTGTTCCATCTCATAGCGCTGGGATATATCCAGAATGACACCATCGAGCCATACAACTTCACCCACATCATTGGTAATCAGGCTGCCGTTTTCCCATACCCAAAAAATCCGGCCATCTCTGTGGATAATGCGATATTCCACTTCAAATATTTTGTCGCTATCGAGGATATGTAAACCGATACGGTCGCGATCATCCGGGTGCACAACATCGTTGAATGTTATACCCCCTTGCCGCATGAATTCACTGGCAGGGTAACCGGTAAACTCCTCTACCGTATCGCTGATGTACAGCATGGTCCATTGTTTGTCCGGCAAACAACGATATGAAATACCCGGCAGGTTACCCACCAGAGAGCGAAATTTTTCTTCACTTTCACGTAGGGCGGTTTCAAAGACCGTTTTGTGTTGCCGCTGCTGATATTGCAGGCGACGAAACAATGCGCGATAACGCAGGAGTCCATGTACGGCTAATACAAGAATCGTCAGGGCAATGGTGATGGCAAAGATAATGAGTGCAATAAAAACGGCATCGCTGGTGGGACTGTCTAGCTGCGCCGCGCCAAAGAGATGCGCTACCGCTATACCGGTGTGATCAGGCCAAGTCAAAAAATGTGTCACCACACCAGGACCTCTTGAGGGTGTCGTTATGTCCTGTACGAATTGCAGGGTTCAAGGCCGAGGCGGACAGGATTTTTCGCTCATATGGTTCAAGCATAGACTGCACCATCGTGCCTCGCTAACTCTCCCTGGCATCAAAAGCAGATTTCAGCGCGGCTCCAGCGTATCCACCGACACACCGGACGCAAGCTCGACTGAACCGCAGATCCGGTTACGCCCTTCTGCCTTGGCCCGGTACAGTGCTTTGTCAGCCTGGGCGATCAGTTCATCCGCATGGATATGCCGGGCGCTGGCAATGCCGCCGCTGACGGTCAGCATGCCGTAGGGGCTGTGTTGGTGGCTCAAGGCGAGGAGCTGCACGGCCTGCCGCGCTCGCTCCGCAGCGTGACTAGCATCGCTGATGTCGGACCCGGGTAGCAGCATTAACAGTTCTTCGCCGCCGTAGCGGTAAAGCGTGTCGCCATGGCGCATGGTGTTTCTGATGGCTACCACGACCGCTTGCAGGGCATGATCACCCGCCACATGGCCATAGTGATCATTAAAGGGTTTGAAGTAATCGAGGTCCAGCAAGGCGATCGCATAACCTTGCCGGGTGCGATGGGCCGTTGCCGCCACTTTCGCCATATCCGCTTGCATCGCGCGCCGGTTGCCAATACGCAGCAGCGGATCTTCCCGCGACTGGGCGCGCAGCTCGGTGTTGGCATCTATAAGCGCTGATTGCTGTTCCAGGATATCGACATAGAGATTGATCATATCGGTGTGGGTCACCATGCCCACCAGATAGCCCTGGGGATCCACCACCGGTAAGTGGCGTACATGATGGGTGCGAGCGAGCCGCAGAGCATCAAAGAGGCTGGCGTCCCGACTGACACAAACCGGGTCGGGCGTCATGATGGAGGATACCTCCCAAGAATCAACCACCCCGGTTTGCAGCGCGCGGGAAAAAGCGACGACCAGATCGCGCTCGGTCAGTATTCCCTTAACCAACCCGTCAGCCGTGATAACCGCACAGGAATGATTGTTAGCCCGCATGGTGGCAACCACATCCACCAGGAGATCGTCTTCCCTGGCAGAGGAACCCACTGAGGTCATCAAATCGCTAACGGTCGTCATAAATTATCCTGAGAACCACCCCTGTAAACGCCATCCTGCACCAGTCTTATGTTATGGGTTGCAGCAGCAGCGAAAATGTGCGGCGGATAATAGCACGGATGGCGTTAAAATCTTCACCTATTGCACAACAAATAGGCGAAGCGTCCGAGAAGTAACCGTTATCACCAGTGGGGGACGAGCGATTTACCTATGAAAAAGGCGCTGAATTGTAAAATTTTGTGCGGCTAGCCGACCGGGACAATCCTGACACTCAGCCTCGCCACCTTGATGTCAGATAATCTAGGACGCCACGACAGCGCCGCTTTCCCGGCCGATTCCCTGAGTTCCTGAACCAATTGGGCTGATGAGGAGTCCTAATTCCCGCGCCAACAGCGCCTTTACGCAAACCTAACCTCACCAGCAGATATCTGTGTGTTTGGATTGACACCGCGCCCTACGACACACAGAATCGCCGGCTAGGTTTTACTATCAGGAACAGGCTGCATGAATATTGATCAAATCCAGCGCTTGCTTAATCGTAGCGCCCTTGTTTTTTCACTTTTGGCCAGCGCATTGGTAATGACCGCTTGCGGCGGCAGCGATAAAAAAGACGATGTATTCCCCGACCCCAGCAGTAGTTCTTCCAGCCTGTCCAGCTCCAGCAGTTCGTCCAGTTCCAGCGCCAATGCTGTGTGGCCTGACATCAATGTGACGGCGAACTCGCCCAAAACCCTGTCATTCAGCTGGACACCGGTGGAAGGTGCTATCTTCTATCGCCTTTACAAGAATGCGGATGGCACCAGTGGGTTCGTTCAGGTCGGTCCTGACTTGACCGACACCAGCGCTACCGACACCATCAGCGTTCACCTCCATGATTGGCTTAACGCCACTTATCATGTTGAAGCCTGTCTCTCCGAAGACTGCACCAATAAAACTGATTCTAATACCGCAACTACCCCCGGAGCCATGTTAGGGGCTATTGGTTACTTCAAAGCCTCCAATACCGAAACCAGCGATTGGTTTGGCTGGAGCCTGGATATCTCTGCCGACGGGCAGACATTAGTCGTCGCCGCCCCGACTGAAGACAGTAGCGCCACTGGCGTTGACGGTTCACAAACCAGCAATACCAGTCCATCCTCCGGAGCCGTGTATGTATTTTTCCTGACGGATGGCGTGTGGGCGCAACAAGCCTATATCAAAGCCTCCAACACCGAGCAACCTAACGACGACGCAGACCTCACCCTACCTAATGACCGTTTCGGTTATCGGGTGGCCCTGTCCGACGATGGCAATACCCTTGCAGTCACTGCCTTGATGGAAGACAGCGCCGGCGCTGGCATTAATTGTGATCAAGGCAATTACAAGTACATCGACACCAGCGACGAAGACAAGGTTAAGCATGGCCAGATCAATGCCGGTGCTGTTTACATCTTTACCCGCAGTGGCGCTACCTGGAGCCAGGAAGCCTATCTGAAGCCTTTTAACACCTCTCTAGAACATCAGTTTGGTTACAGCCTGGCACTCTCTGCAGACGGCAATACCCTCGCTGTTGGCTCTGTAAACGAGTCGGTTTTAGCAGCGGGTATTCCTGTTATCAGCAGTTCCAGCAGTGATCCGGCGCGTTGTGAAAATGCCAATGCCACCCCCGCGAGCGCATTAAGCTCCAGTTCGTCCAGTACTTCGTCATCCAGCAGCTCATCATCAAGCAGCACGAGCAATTCATCCAGTTCCAGCTCTATACCCGGAGGCGCAACATCAGGCGCGGTGTATGTGTTTACACGCGTTGAAGGTGCGTGGGCTCAGCAGGTTTATTTGAAAGCATCCAATGCAGGACCGGGAGATAATTTTGGCGCAAGCCTGGCCGTATCGGCTGATGGCAATAAGCTGGTCGTTGGTGCGCCAGGTGAAGATAGCGATGCGACAGGTGTTAATGGTGATCAATCAGTTAATTACTCGGTAGTTGTCAGAAACACGCGGGTTCAGCTCAATGCGGGTGCCGTGTATGTATTTACACGCACGGATAATGTCTGGTCTCAGGAAACCTACCTCAAACCTGATCATGTGTCATGGGCACTGCAGTTCGGCCACAGTGTGGACTTGTCGTCTGACGGGACTATCCTGGCAGTAGGTGGTATCGGTGATCTGAGCCGGGCGACCGGCATTAACGGTGACCCGGCTGATTATGACCTGGTACAACTTGATCTGCTGTACCCATCCGATGGCGCCTTCTCATCAGGCGCTGTCTATGTGTTCACCCATGATGGCACTACATGGATCCAAAATGCTTATATCAAAGCGTCTCATGCTGAAGCGAATGACCAGTTCGGGCATAAATTGAAACTGTCCGGTGATGGGAGCTATCTGGCTGTAAGCACTATTGTTGAAGCTGGAACATCGAAAGGCATAAATGGCAATCAGGCGGATAACACCACCGCTAACACAGGGGCTGTGTACGTGTTTAAACGGGATGCCGGTAGCTGGACTCAAACCAGCTATGTTAAGCCATCCAATACCCGCGGCGGTGATCGCTTTGGGGCTGATCTGGGACTCAGTACAGATGGCGGTACCATGGCAGTCGGCGGTTATCGTGATCCAAGTAATGCCACCGGGGTGAATGGTAATCAGAACGATGATTCAGCGCCCTCGGCTGGCGCGGTGTATGTTTATTAAGTTTTTGATAATGATTTAAAACCCCTACTTGCAGGGCTTTCTATTTACTTGCAGTTTTTAATTGATTGGATAGTCGGCGATTTTTAATCCGTTAGTCATACGGGTTTTGATTTCGAAAACGCATGAATACACCCCTGTAGCGCCTTCAAGTCGTCCCTGGCTTGAAGGTTTCGAAATCAAAGCCCGTAAACAAACTCGCCTTGTGCAAATTTCAATCTTATTTTCACACCGTCAGATTAATCTCCTGTACCACCCCCACCTCACCCGCTTCAGTCAGATAAATACCGCTGTTAACCACTTCTCCCAACGATTGGTTTTGTTGATCCTTCAATTGAAATGGACTGGTGACATGACCAAGGTAAATAGCGCCTACCCCTCTCTCGCCAAGACCGACTAATTGTCTGGAGCCGTCTTCGTTCATCAACCAGATACGCAGGCGGGAATAGATGCTGTCAGCCTCATCGATAAACTGGTTGCTGTCCTCATCATATTGAGCTAATTCTCTAAAGCCGCGCCCGGATATAGGGCCGAAGAGTTCGCTGCCGTCGTTGATGATGTCATCGCCATTGCTGTCCAAAGCCAGGAATCCGCTGCCGGAATTGAGGATGGCAATCTGGTCTTCGCTACCGTCACTGTCCAGATCAAAGGCGAACCGGGTTTGCGATAAGGCAGCACCTTTGCCGTCGAAGTTAATCACCAGCGGATCAATGCTGGCGACCTGGCCCTGCCGGATAATTAAGCTGGACTCTTCGTAGTAATCGCGCGACATGCGCAAATGGGAACCGAACTTGATCGTGCGGCCATCCGCTGTTTCTATGACCCCGGTAGTGTGAAATGCCAACTGTTCAGTTTCCCGATAACGCTCGTGTCGTTCGTAAATCAGGCTTCCGCCTGGGACGTTTGTCGGCGGCGGCATCGGCAGCGCTACGCTCAAAGAAGTAGATGCTCCACGCTCACTCCGATTGACATCCGCCGGAGCCATCAGGTGCAGCGGCCGCCCCATGACCTGTTCAAACATCATCTGCAGAATCAGGAGGTTAATACGGGATTGAGCATCCAGCGCTGTATTTACATCGAAACGCTGTCGATGAATCTGGGAGGCCAGCAGGTTGAGGGAAAAGCCATGGGGTGAAATATTGACCGGAGCAGACTGGCTAGCCGGTGTGAGTAGCGATGCAACTGCATCTCTTGCCTCCGGCAGGATGAGCAAACTCTCTTCAAGCTCGTGGGTTTCCTGGTATTGATGGCGGCTGGCCATTGCAATTGTGGCATTGGTGACAATCATTCGCGTAGCTCCTCCACAAGCCAATAATGTGGATAGCGGCAAACATTGCACAAAGTTTAGCCAAAACGGCGTTTAAATTAATTTTTCCCAAGATGAATGGAGAGGAAGTACAGCGAATCAAAAGCTAAAAATTGCTTGCCTGATGCGAAGCCTTGGCTACATCGATCTCCGCCAACGCATCTTTATAACGCTTGTGCAGGATGCGCACACGTTTCACGTAAGCCTCGGTTTCAGCGTAGGGCGGTATGCCATCAAATCGTTTCACCGCACCGGGTCCGGCGTTGTAGGCAGCCACGGCCAGTGTGATATTCCCCCCATGGAGTTTCAGAAGATAAGCCAGATACCTGACACCTCCCTGAATATTCTGGGCGGGCGACAAAGAATCTTTCACGCCCATATCCCGCGCCGTACCGGGCATCAACTGCATCAACCCGACCGCCCCTTTGCGTGAAATAACGCTTTCACGAAATGCTGATTCAGCATGGATAACGGCCCGGACCAGGGCTCGATCAACATCGTGCTTACGGGCCGCAGAATCTATTGGATAGGTGTAAGCGTGGGTGTTCAGCTTGATGGAATACCAGTCTACCTTGGAGGCAGGATTACAGGCGAAACAACTGTAGGTAACCACTTCGTAGCGGGTGCTCATGGGGGCTCGATCAGAAAAAGAGACAACCCCTTCCTTGTTATATTTGTAAACCCTCAAGCTCGGCTTTGTCTTGTCCGCCTTGCCGTCAGTAAAACTGTTGGGCTGGGCCGACGCAACGGGGCTTTCTGTCTGGCTCACCTCGTGATGTGTTTGCGCATAGACCGTCTGGGCATCACTGACGGATGCCAAACACAGAGCGACTGATCCAGCGAGCCACCCGGCAACGCGGGCGGACAATATTGATGCATGCACGGTAAGTGTGTTCCAGAGAGAACGTCGTCTGATAACAGCAGGTGCGCTGTTAACGCGGGTAACTGTTAGTGTAGCGCATGGCACACAAGTCTCCAGTCCGGCGGCAACAACAGGATTGAAGAGTGAGATCTGGTTCTCATCCGTTCAGCCCCACCAGAGGCTGGCGTGAGTTTTTGTTAAGTAATGTCTAGGCTCAACGCGAGTGGCAGCCATTCACTTATACTTCTCGCGACTTTAATCCATATAAATAAGATAACCACACAATAACTAACCCTCTTGTGAAGATGTCCATGAAAAAAACTTATTTCCTGATTCGCTCGTCATCCACCTTGCTGTTACCCCTGTTATTGATCTCTGCCTGTTCACCTAAGGCGCCGGAAACGCTGGCGGCGACCGAAACAGCCAGCAGCGCAAGCTCGAAAGCGGCGTTGGAAATTCGCCAGGTGACTGACGAAGAAGCACAAAAAACCGCTACCAGCATCAATCAACAGGTCAATCTGGTACCGGCAGAGGGCCTCGAGGCCCAACTCTGGGCGTCGGAAAAGCTGCTGGGTGATCCGGTAGCCATCAGCGTGGATAACCGGAATCGGGTCTGGGTGGCAGTCACCAACCGCAGCAACAACTCAGAATTTGATATTCGCGGCTATCCACAATGGGAATTTCCCTCGGTAGCCTTCCGCTCAGTGGAGGATCGCCGTCAGTTCCTGCGTAGCGAGTTGGCGCCGGAGAAAAGCCAGCAAAATACCTGGTTGGAGGACCGCAATAAAGACGGCTCCCATGACTGGCGCGACCTGGCAGTGGAGAAGGAAGAAGTTCTCGTTGTAGAGGATACATCCGGCGATGGCCGCGCGGATCGGTCACAGGTTTTCCTGCGTGACTTCAACGAAGAGGTCACCGATGTGCTGGGCGGCATTGAGTATCACAACCATCGGGATGAAGTTTTTCTCGCGGTGGGCCCGGGCTCCTGGCAAGCGAAAGATACCGACGGCGATGGTGCAGCAGACACAACAACCTCACTGGCCGATGGCTTTTCCATTCATATCGGTTTCAGCGGCCACGGCATGTCGGGCATGACGGTCGGGCCGGATGGCCGTATTTACTACGGTATCGGTGATATTGGCTTTAGCACCACCGACGCTACCGGCAAACGCTGGCACTACCCCGACCAGGGCGTCATCGTGCGCAGTGAACCGGACGGATCAAATTTCGAAGTCTTCGCCCATGGCCTACGCAACACCCATGAATTTACCTTTGATAAATACGGCAACCTGATCACCGTCGATAACGATGGCGACCACGAAGGGGAGTACGAGCGCCTGGCTTATCTGATTGATGGCTCGGACAGCGGCTGGCGAATCAACTGGCAGTTGGGCAAGTACAAAGACCCGAAGAACAATACCTACAAGGTGTGGATGGACGAGAGTTACTACAAACCACACTTTAAAGACCAGGCGGCGCATCTCTTGCCACCCTTGGCGCCCTATCATTCCGGGCCGGCCGGCATGGTTTATAACCCCGGCACAGCGCTGGGTGAGGAATGGCAAGATCATTTCTTTGTGGTGGAATTTGTCGGCTCAGCGCCTCGCTCCGGCATCAATGCATTCACCCTCGAACCTGAAGGTGCATCGTTCAAGCTGACCAGCGATAAAAAAGTATTCCGTGGCGTACAAGGCACCGGCCTTGATTTTGGCCCGGACGGCGCACTGTATATGAGCGACTGGATTGAGGGTTGGGGCCGCAATGGCAAGGGCCGTATCTGGAGGCTGGATAAACCGGCTGAGGCCGGCAATGAACAACGCCAGGACACCCAAACCAAATTGGCAGAGGATTTCAGCCAGCACACTCCCGATCAGTTGGTGATGCTGTTGCAACATCCGGACATGCGTGTTCGGCAGAAGGCGCAATTCGAACTGGCAGAACGAAAAGCAGTACCTGCCCTCCTGGCCGCTATCAAGCAACAGGAACATCAACTGGCGCGCATCCACGGTATGTGGGGATTGGGTCAACTGGCGCGCCAGGATCAGGCTCGCGCAGAACCACTGGTCGCACTGTTGAACGATAAAGATCCGGAAATCCGCGCCCAGGCGGCACGCCTGCTCGGCGATGTGGCCTATGCCAAAGCCACTGACCTGCTGATCAAGGCATTGTCTGACGATAATCCCCGCACTGTATTCTTTGCCGCCCAAGCCTTGGGCCGTATCGGCGCCGGTAATGCCGTAGCACCGCTAGTGGCCATGCTGGCCGACAACAATGATCGCGATATTTACTTGCGTCAGGCCGGTGCTATCGCCCTGGGTCGTATCGGCGATGAAGCCGCCTTGGCAGAACTGGCCAGTCATTCCTCGGAAGCAGCACGTATCGCTGCGGTGATTGCATTGCGCCGCCTGCAAAGTCCAGAGCTGGAGCGATTCCTGAAGGACAAGAGTGAGTTTGTGGTCACCAACGCGGCGCGCGCCATCAACGATGATGACTTTGTGAAGCCAGCCCTGCCCGCGCTGGCGCGAATGCTGGAGCAAACCCGCTTTACCAACGAACCGTTACTGCGCCGCGCCATCAACGCCAACCTCTATGTCGGCACGCCCGACACTGCGACACGCTTGGTCAAATTTGCTCAATCCAGAGGAACAGATGATTTACGCGCCGAGGCGATAAAAACGCTGGGTGTGTGGGGCGAAACCTCAGCCTTTGATCGCGTCACCGGCCAATATCGCGGCGTCATCAAAAACACTGCTGACGACGCGCGCACCGCGTTGAAAGCCGCCTATCCTGCGCTGTTGGTGGACAATGCCCCGGTAGTGCGCGAAGCCACCGTTTTTGCTCTGGGCGACCTTGGCTTCACCGAAGCCTTGGCACAATTGAATGAGGTAATGCGTAAGGACAAGAGCCCGCGCGTGCGCATCGCTGCGCTGAATAATCTACAGAAACTCCAGTATGAGGCCATGGGCGACGCCGTCTTTGCCGCCATGAACGATAAAGATCAGGACGTGCGCATGACCGCTTTGGGCCTGCTGCCGACACTGGACCTGCCGGTCAAGGATGTCGTAGAGATGCATCGCATCCTGCTGGATACCGGTAGTGTCGGCGAACAACAAGCGGCGTATATCTCTCTCGCCAACGTCGAAGCACCGGAAGCACACCAGGTATTGGTAGAAAAAGTACAGGCGCTGATCGCCGGCAAAATCGAACCTGCCGTGCAGCTGGAAGTCATTACCGCCGCCGAAAAAGCCGGCACTGACCAGCTGAAAACCTTGCTCTCTGATTACGAAAGCCGCAAAGATCCCAACAATCCGCTGGAAAAGTACCGCGAAGCGCTACTGGGTGGAGACATCCAAACTGGACAAGATCTGTTCCGCTATAACAGTGCGGCTCAATGCGTGCGCTGCCATATGGTCGGACACCGCGGCACTATGGTGGGACCGGTGTTAACCAACATCAGTAATACCTTGACCCGCGAACAATTGCTAGAAGCGATGGTAGCACCAGGCGCTCGCATCGCCCCCGGTTTTGGCCGCATC
Source organism: uncultured Cellvibrio sp. (assembly GCA_946886255.1). The sequence goes on from CAMPIG010000074.1 coordinate 12,640, forward strand.
ACAGCGGTAATGCCCAACGGCGAACGCATCGAAGGCTTCTTTGAAGCAGAGACACCAACGGAGATCACCCTGGTAGCTGCGGATAAAACCCATCAACTGGCAAAAGCCGATATCAGCAAAATCGAACCGGGTGTGTCGGGTATGCCACCCATGGGCTACTTGCTGGACCGCGCCCAACTGCGTGATCTGGTGGCGTATCTGGTGACCTTGACCGGGGAAGAGGAAGAAGCGGAAAAACATTAAGCTGTTATTTACCCCCCCTAAGTCCATAACAAATTTAGCGGGTAACCGCCCATCTATTCACTTAGCTCAATGTGAGTTTTGGAAGGGGGTGGAGGTTTTGAAACCCTCACGTCATGGACGACGTGAGGGAGCTACATGGATGTATTCACCGCGTTTTCAAAACCTCCACCCCCTTTCAAAACGTATTGTGGCACCAACAAACCGCCACTTAATAACGACAAGCCTCAGGATCGTGCTTCACGAAATAAGACTTGTAGTTACTCGCCTTCTCATCCATACACCCCTCCAGATTCAACATACGCACCGACCGGATATCCGTAGGGTGGGTTTCCGCCTGAAAGGCGATAAAACCGCTGTCGCGCGGCGTGCCGTCGTCCAGTTGCATGCCGCTGTATTCCATAACCACTTCACCATCAACGATGTGCTGGGCCAGTTTATTGCCCTCCACATGCAGTTCCACCGTCACCCATTGATCGCCATGGTAAGTCTTACTGGTAGAAACGATACAGTGGTCGGTGCGCAGCTCGCCGTCGATGACCACATGGGTTCCAGGTGTGCAGAGGTTGGCGGTAGTGCGGGGAGTTTTTCCGTCACCGCCGAGCAATTGATACTCGATGCATGCAGGAAAGTCCTGGTTGACGCCCATTTCCAACGGAGATTGGGCGTGGTACATGATGCCGTTGTTACGCCAGGCCCAAGCCGGACCACCCTTGACCTGTTCGCCAACAAAACGATATTCCACTTGCAGGATGTAATGGGAGTAAGGGCCGCCGTTGTAGAAGATGTGGCCGAAGTGATTGCCAAATTCGGCATATTCATCGTAGCGGGCCTGCATAATCCCGTCTTGTACGCGAAATGTGTTGAAGGCATTTTCACCCGCCGGGTAGCCGTTGATCTTGACGGTCCAGTCGTTGAGATCGCGGCCGTTGAACAGGTCAACCCAGACTTTCTCGTCCGGATTTTCCCGTGGGGATTGGGCAACGGGATCCGTGGCACTGCACGCGGTGGTAAAGGTGACGGCGGCCAGAACGGCCAAATGGTGTAAACGCATGTTCTACTCTCTTATGGGTTTTTATCTAATGGTCAAACTTACCCCAAAAGAGCAGCGTCGGGCAGGGGTTTAACAAAAATATACGATAAATATGAACATAGCAGCCGGTTTGCGACGTGAGAAAAAACACTCAGCTCTCCAGCCAGACATCGTGAATCCAATGCCATACAGAAGGCCAGGTTTCATCCGTCAGGTCACCATCGCGCCACAGCACCACCTCACCTTCCGGCTCCACGCAGTAGTAGCTGCCGTTGTCCTCACACAAGGGC
>CAMPIG010000075.1 GCA_946886255.1 uncultured Cellvibrio sp.
CCTCCTGTATGTTTAATAATTAGAAAATATACTAATTAAATTCGCCGTAAAGGTCTGTGCGAACACACACATGCTCAATCCGCGCTGTTCCTGTTGCTGAATTAATGGCTCCCTTATAAGTCGAAGCATGGACATTAATAGCAAGACAAAAGCAAATGTTAACTATTGCGGAAGACGTCAAGATATCGACTAAAAAAATAAAAAAGGTTGTGCACGATCCGAAAAAAAGTGCACAGGCAATTCATCTCATTTATGTACACGATGGGCAGCCAGGTATCAGCAGACGGAGACAGGGTGAAACTTTTTGCTATTATCTCGGCGAGAAAAAGCTCCGCGATAAGAAGGTACTGGAGAGAATCAAGAAGCTTGCTATTCCACCGGCCTGGGAAGAAGTGTGGATCTGTCACTTGGAAAATGGGCATCTACAGGCTACCGGATTAGATGCTCGACAACGGAAGCAGTACAAATACCACACCTTGTGGAACAGCTTTCGCAATCACACCAAATTTTATCGATTATACGAATTCGGAAAAACCATCCCCGCTATACGCAAGCAATTGGATAAGGACCTGTCCAAGCCGGGATTACCGGTAGAAAAAGTGCTGGCAACCATAGTTTATCTCATGGAGCAAACCAGCATCCGCATCGGCAACAGTAGTTATGAAAAAATGTATGGCTCTTTCGGCTTGACGACGCTGAAAGATCAACATGTTCGAATACGTGGCGACAAAATGCAGTTTATCTTTAAAGGAAAAAAGGGAATTGCACATAATATCAGTTTAAAAAGTAAGCGCCTGGCACGCATCGTCAAACAATGCCGGGATATTCCAGGCAAGGAACTTTTCCAGTATTACGATACAGACGGCAATCACAAGGCCATAGACTCAGGTATGGTTAATGATTATTTAAAGTCTATTACGGGTAAGGATTTTACTGCAAAGGATTTTCGCACATGGGTGGGCACCATACAGGCAATCAGTGAATTTAAAAGCTTAAGTGTCGGTGAAACAAAAGCCGAACGAAAAAGCAACATCCTCACTGTCCTTGATAAAGTCGCCGCACATTTGGGAAATACGCGAACTGTCTGCAAAAAGTATTATGTTCACCCCGTTGTCGTCGAATTATATGAGAGCGAGTCGCTACACTCATATTTTAAGGATATGGACCAGGTTGAAAAATCATTTAAAAAGCTGGCGCTCACCCTTGAGGAACAGCTGCTTCTGCACATACTTGAGCGGGAAAAACTTGTTTAGAAACCGCTCCTCCAGGATCACTAAACAATCGCCTGCGTTGCCTCTTAGATATTTCTCAGTAGCTCCCTAGACTTACAAACTACTCACCGTTTTCACTTGCAGTTTATTAAATGCGTAGTTTGCTTCTTTGAGTTGATTTGCACTGCTGGCATGCACTGCGACGATAAATTTACCTTTACGCAGGGCAGATTGGGACACGCTGACATAGGGCATATGATCGGGGCGCAATGTCATAAGGCCACCGAACATCATGCCGAACACCGCACCAAACGCAATGGCTATAGCGGCTGCGGTAATGGCATTAGCCACAATAAAAGGTATCCCTGTTGCGAACAGTATTAAAAACAACAGTAAACCCACGACCGCCCCGATCAAGCCAAGCCAAACATGGGCGCGTAGCATTGTGCGCCAAATGCCACGATCCTCAGGCTCCAGTTCCCACCCAGGATGGCGGTCGTTGGGACTCACAACAAAAATCTGTTGATTCTGCAAGCTGGTTGTCTTGCGCAGGATGTCGACGGCTCGCTTAGCACTAAACTCGTCCTGAAAAATGGCTGCCACTTTGTGATCGAAATGTTCACCCGAAATACTGGTTGCAATCTTCATTGTCGTTACTCCGATAAAGATAGTATTACTATCTTGACCAGATAGGAGAAACGAGGTTTCTTATCACGTATCGGCATGTTTATTTTTGTCGGGCGTGTCACGTTACAACCGATTGCTTTTTTGTAAATTCTAATTCATCACCGTAAAAAGCCACAGCAAAAAACAAACGTACCGAAAATCACGTAGCCTTTTCCTTTTTTATACAGTCGTAGGCCGATTGAATAGTTTTAAAGCGCTCCGTGAGCGCTTTGATCATGAAAGGCGGCAGCCCCTGCCCGATGAGTTTGTCCGGATGAAATTGACTAGCCAGTTTTTGATAGGCTTTCCTTACTTCTACGTCACTGGCGCTCGGCGTCAAACCTAATGCATCGTAGGCGCAATGTGATTGCTCTTTTTCAGTGGCAAAGCCTTTGTAGCGTTTTTTCCCCTGAGTCCATCCCCCGCTGGCTTTTTGCTCTCTAGAGGGTTGCTCTGCCGAACCCTGTGAAGAGCGCTTATGCGCTGCGGTTTCATCATAAGCCCGCTGTGTATCCGCCTGTGCAGAATCATCCAGCCGATCATCACGGAATCGCTCCTGGGAAGACAGCATCTTCAACAGTTGCTCAAACGTGATATTGGAATAGCCCAAGGCGCTGGCGATCTCCTGTACAGCACTCACCTCTTTTTTCACCAACAACCCGTCAACTCGAGCGATACTGACGAGATAAACCAATAGAATTTGCGTTAAACTGCTGCTCTTACGCGCGAGATTCTGGAATTCTTTTAGAGCGTTATTTAATTGGAAATTCGGCGCGGATCCATGCTTGAAGTATTGAATCGCCTGGCGCTTTTGCGGCGCTTCCAAATGCATTTTCTCCATAAACGTTTCAGTGCGTTTAATCTCTTTCTCGTTCACCGGACCATCTTTTCGCGCTACATAACCAAGCAAGCTGAACACCGTTTTAAAAAAAATCTGCTCTACTTCATTAAAACCATTTTTTTTTGCTCCAACCTTGTCCACCTGACCACTGAAGAAAAAACCCAGCTTATTCCCAGTCACGGCCATGGCGATAAAATAAATTACCACCACGCCAAAGAGCATTGCTATTATCTGTAGGAGCATAAAATATTCCGGTTAGTTTATATTATATGTTGCTTGCTGTAGACGCTCACCGTTAACGGACAAACGGTCCCACTATTTTTGCGCTGGCTACTACATATCCTTCCATAGCAGCAAGCAGCTCACCGAAGATCCAAGTTACATTATTACCTCGTACTTTTTCTGACAGTTTTCACAGTAAAAACTCCGCCGATGCGTATTTCCCAAATGCGCTCGAGTGAAAGTCAAGTCACAACGCGGGCAAACACTTTTATTATGTGCCTGCCAATGCTGACGTAGCACATAAGCTTTTTTCCATTCCAGAAATTCAAAACTGTAGATGCGCGCCTGCTCAATCAACGCCTTTAATTTTGCCGGTGGTAACGCGCCTACCAGTGAAAGTGGATGAACCCGAATACGAAAAAGGACTTCGTTCTTGATAATGTTGCCCACCCCGGAAAAAATATCCTGATTCAGCAGCGCATCACAAGCAAACATGTACGGCAGCTTGCGCAACTTCTCCCGGGCCAGGGCGGGATTCCATTGATCCGACATTACGTCGGCTTGCCAGTCGTACTCACCGTCCAATCGGCTCTCCACATACTTGACAGAACATGCGTAAAAGTTAAGTTCTGTTGAGTCAGCGAAGCGTAAACTTAATCGCGGTACGGTGTCTTTCCGCTCATTGATGCGATAGCTGCCAAACATCAGGAAGTGAACCCTTAGCGAAACGCTCGGTAGCTCAATAAGAAAATGTTTTCCCCAGCTACGTATAGATTTGATTATTGCGCCCGGCAGCCGCGAGAGATCGATCTTGCTATTCCCTTCGACTGATTGAATTTCCTTACCCACAAAGTCCTTAGTCAATTCTTTCAGAATGATAATAGATGGTCCTTCCGGCATGGTTTCCCCTACACATTAACTTTGGCGCGTTAGCAGCAACAATGGCTTCATCCATAGACCACAAGATTGATTAAATAATGCAGCGCTTCGTTTGTTTATTCCTGTTTGTTTAGAGCGTTTTTATTCACGCAATATCAACGCTTCGTCTCTGTAAAATTTACAGTTAAGTTGTAAAAATATCGGCACCGGATTGATCGTTGACGCGCAAACATTAAAAAACGCACACATCACCAGCAGAAATAAAATTTATCACATGGTATGTCGATTGCAATGAGCAGATCTCTTAACAGAACTTATCGTTATTGTTAATTCCCTTGCTACTTTATCTGAGGGTTACATTATGAGTATAAAATTGTTTGACAACCGTGGAACTCCCCTGGAGCAACAAAAATTTACCTGGCGGGAACTTTCTATCAAGCCGCTGAGCAAATTGGATGATGATGCATTTACCAGGGTGCGCGTTATCCTGATGAACGGCATTGAACAGCAGGTAAACCGCTTCCAACATATGTGCGGACAATTCAATGGTAATCTGCGCCTCCCACTCGCAGAAATTCGTCGCGTCGAACACCATCAGCAAACGATGATTAACTGGTTACTCGGGTCAGATCACTCACCGCTGGAAACAACAATAGGTTACGAACAAGTAGCCATTGAAGTTACCGCTGCGATTGCGCAACAGGAACCCGATGAGTACCTGGCGCAAACTTACCGCTATGGTTTACTTGAAGATTTTGATCACATGTATCGCTATTCTGCGTTGATGGATCGGGTGGAGGGGAAAGACGCCAACAACATTCTTCAGAGTTATACGGATATTCTGCCGGGTCGACCTACGATAGAGGAACACCGCGCACCAGAAGATGACTTACGTCATCATTACGATCACAAAGCCGCCTTTCCGGTATCCAAGCTCAATGCGCTGACCATTTTTTCCGGAGAGTATCAAACGCGCGATTACTACATGAATATTGGGCCCACATTCAGCGATCCGGTTGCGCGTGCGTTATACGCCGAAATCGCATCCATTGAAGAACAACATGTGACACAGTATGGCTCTATCATCGACCCCAACGAAACCTGGCTGGAAAAGTGGTTGTTGTACGAAGCAAATGAAGTTTACAACTACTATAGCTGCGTAGCAGCGGAAACTAACCCGCGCATTAAAGCCATTTGGGAACGCTTTCTGGATTACGAGCTGGGTCACCTGAATGTAGTCACAGAGTTATTCAAGAAATATGAGCGGCGTGATCCCGCCGAGATTTTACCGGATGCACTCCCCGATCCTATTGCATTCGAAAGCCAACGCGATTTTGTGCGGCAAGTACTGACTGAAGAAATTAATCTGCGGTCCAAAGGTCCGGATTATGTTGACAAGAGCCAGGAAAGCCAAAAATCAAAAGACTATCGTGATCATCTTAACTCTACTGGCTCACCTTCTGAGATGGTTGCTGAGCAATATCGTTGGCAGCCCGGAACCGAACTGAGCAAAAAGATCGCATAACGTCAGGTTCTTTCCTGACGAGAGATAAACTGAAGAGGAATATATTATGGAACCAAATACTAAAATGGGCAGCAATAAAACAGGCATCGATATGTCACCCATTCTCAGCAAAGAAATGATCGAGGGCAGCAAAAAACTCAAGCTCGATGGCGAGGACGGTTACACCAACCTCACCCTGCTGGAGCAATTTTATCTGGATAATGATGAACCGCTGGGTTCTGTACCCATGCCTGGTACTATAAAAGGCGTTGTTAAATCCGCTACCAAAATGCTGACGGGTCATCATCCAGAAGTGTTTCTCAACAAGCTCGGCGAGCGTCTGGCATTTGAACGCAGCGGTGTACGCATTTATGAGCAGCTCATTTTAAAATGCGAGCACATGGCGGCTAACAGTATGGCTGGCTTAAAACTCCCGCTGGAAAAATTGCAGGAATTCCATGGCCAGGAAGCCGAACATTTCTATCTACTGGTGGAATGCATGGAAACGCTTGGAGGCGACCCCACAGCACAGACACCAGACGCCGATGCCTCTGGCGTAGCGGCATCGGGTTTAATGAAAGTCATTATGGATCCGCGCACATCCATCAGCCAAAGCCTGGAAGCGATGTTATCAATTGAGCTGACAGATAATGCTGCGTGGGAGTTGTTGATCAAGCTGGCTGACGATATGGGTTTGGGTGATATGGCCGACAAATTCCGTCATGCTTTGCAACAGGAAAATGTTCACCTCGAATATGTGAAACAGTGGTACGAAGAAAGTGTGCGTGAACAGGGAACGATGCGGCTGTCATAAGTGAGCAAGCAGAAACCTACGAGCTAATGCATACGATGCGTAACCTTCCGCGATCTCGCTGGGGCGGCGTGCTTATTGGCATAGGGCTGATGGCCGCCGTCGATGAAATAATTTTTCATCAGCTGTTGGGATGGCACCACTTTTATGACGGTTCCACGCCCGCACTAGGGTTGCTAGCGGATGGGTTGTTGCATGCGGTAGAAGTTGTTACGCTGATCGCCGGTTTTTTTATATTGCTGGATCTGCGCCAGCACAATGCGCTGCACAGAGCACATGCCTGGGCTGGGGGCTTTCTGGGTGCGGGTAGCTTTCAGGTTTTTGACGGCATCATTAATCACAAAATCTTGCGTTTGCATCAAATACGTTATGAAGTTCCCATTCTGCCTTACGACGTTGCATGGAATCTGGTTGGCCTTGCATTGATTATCATCGGGCTCCTGTTATTGCGTCGCACTCGGCGTCCCTGTCTCACAATGTAGTCAATCTCGCCCGTGCATACTACCACCTTGCAATCAATACTCTCAATCTGGTTAGCGCTCGGCTTGATAACTTCATTCTATGTTTTCGCAGCACACTTGGTTCAGCCTGAACTCCGACCATGGAAAATCAAACGCACTTTCTCCTTCACGATCGGCACGGGTTTATTAGCAGTAGCATTTTCTCCTCCTATCGTAGCTTGGGCGCACCACGATATTCGCGGACATATGCTGCAACATTTATTGCTAGGTATGTTTGCACCCCTTGCATTGGTAATGGCTTCCCCGATTACCCTACTGTTGCGCAGTCTGCCTGTGCGCATAGCACGCTTTTGTAGCCGCTGCTTGCGCAGCCGGTTTGTGACAGGCATCGGTCATCCTTATACGACACTCTTGCTCAACATCGGCGCTATGTACTTGTTATACATGACATCGCTTTATCAGGCGAGCCTCACCCATACGTGGCTTCACGTGATGGTCCACGTGCATTTTTTATTAGCTGGCTATTTATATTGTTGGTCGATAGCAGGACGGGACAGCAGCCCTTTCCTGGCACCGTTACAAGTTCGCATCTCGGCTCTGGTGTTGGGAATTGCCGCGCATGGATACCTGGCAAAACTCATGTATATCAACCTTTGGCCCAGCGTGTCCTTTTATGGCGAGGAGGCCGCTAACCACGAAGCCATACAAGCCGCTGCGAAGCTTATGTATTACGGCGGCGATGTTGCGGAATTATTGTTAGCGATCGCATTGTTTTATGGATGGTACAAAGAACGAAACCGTTATTGGGCACGCCCTTTCACACCAGCTAAACCGTGAAGGCGCCCCCTTCTCACATCATTCTTTCCGTCTCACTTTAGGCGTCGGTTGTGGATGATATAAAGGCTCAGGTGCCTCGGTGGGTAATGGATTTTCTGGCGTCGAACGTTTACCTTCCTTCACCGCCACTTTTAATGGATGTTCAGGATTATTAAGGAAGAGTTCGCGTGGCCCTTCATCCTGGATATCATCCCGCTTCGGATTACGTTGAGGATCATCAGCAAAGCTACGGGATGGTGATGTATCGGTTGTATGTTTTTTCATATCTTCTCATTCCTGTTTCTCAGTACATGTCACTATTGAGACCGGCGCCAGACAAGAAAATTCTTCCAAATCTAGCACCTGCATTTATATCAATACCTACATCGCGCACCCACATAATAAGTTCCGTTACGCGCTCTTTTACAATCAACATTTCTACACGTAAAAAAATAGCGGTTTCTGTTATGCAACCAACAGATCAGAGATGCTTGCTCTTGATTATCATCCATAAAGACCGAATAAATATTACGCCTCGCTAAATAACGCCACCCTCGTGCAATTATTTTTTTAAATGAGGGTCATTACCTTACAGATAATGCTCCTAAAGGAGAGAATAAAATGGCACATACCCCAAATGAAAATTTGATCGACTGGCTCCGCGACGCTCATGCGATGGAGGAGCAAGCAGAAAAGATGCTCAAAGCGCAAGCGGAGCGGCTGGAGCACTACCCGAAATTAAAAGCACGTATCGAACAACATATCGAGGAAACTTATGGGCAACAGAAGCTCCTTAGAGCATGTATTGAACGACTGGGCAGCAGCCCTTCTACTATCAAAGATATGTCCGCAAAACTGGTTGCATTCGGGCAATCAGTCTCCGGCATGATGGTCAGCGACGAAGTCGTAAAGGGCGCCATGAGCGGTTACGTATTTGAACACATGGAAATCGCTTCTTACACCGTACTCATCGCGGCAGCTAAAGCGGTGGGTGATACCGAAACTTTACGTGCCTGCGAACAAATATTACCTCAAGAAGTTGCGATGGCTGAATGGCTAAAAGAGAATCTGCCTGAGTTGACCCAGGCATTTTTATCGCGCTCAGCTGCCGACGACAACACTGCCAAGCGCTAAATTAACGTGCACATAGAGACCAGTACTTTATCGGATAATTTATTTCCATGACGGACCAAGAACGGATGACGCCAATGTGGATAGGACTCGGCAGAGCAATTGGAGGATCAATAATCTTCAGTTTGCCGATGATGATGACCATGGAAATGTGGTGGATCGGGTTTTACATCAGCCCGATACGTTTGGCTTGCCTTATCCTGTTCAGTTTGCCTCTATTTTATAGAATCTCGACGATGATCGGTTTTCGAAGGAGCAAAACATTCTGGGATAACGTGATAGATGTGCTGGTGTCTTATGCAGTTGCTTTCTTTACTACGGGTGTCGTTCTCGTTTCCCTGGGCGTAATTCAACCGGGCATGGATGTGGGATCGGCATATTCAATTTTACTGCTACAAGCAGTACCGGGCAGCCTCGGCGCTTTACTCGCACGCAATATTGTGAGCGAAGGAAGCGACACCAATGAAGAGGCTCAAGAAAAGGAAGGGCGCAATTATAAGGATGATTTAACCATTCTCGCTACGGGAGCACTTTTTTTAGCTTTTAATCTGGCGCCGACGGAAGAGATGATTCTGTTGTCTTACAAGATGACGACATGGCATGCGTTGGTTTTGCTTGTCCTTACACTCATTGTGATGCATGCCTTTGCCGTCGCCAGCTCAAAATGCTCACCCACCCAATTAAGCAGTTGGTCTACCCATTGGGGAATTTTTGTCCGGATAACATCCAGCGGATACCTGATCGCTTTTCTGATCAGTTTTTTTATGCTGTGGGTTTTTGAAAGCCTGGCCGACAAAAGTTTTTACAACGCCGTAAAGGGCATTATCGTGTTGGGGTTTCCTGCCGGAATTGGGGCAGCAGCTTCACGAATGATTTTATGATGAGGAACAAGTTTCTTATCCAGAGCTTGTTATGACAGAGTTTTATAGGGCAGGATTTTAAATGGATAGTCTCGATGAGCAAACCAGAGAAGCCAACACACCCACATGGGAAAAAGTTCTGGGTGGATGCGGGCTATTGTTGCTTCTGGCGGGGTTTTCCTATCTAGGGTGGACCGCCGTCGTTGAGACCGAATTACCGCCTGACATTATTTTTCATCCGGTAAGAATAAGTGAGCTCGACAACGGCTACCTGGTCGAAGTAGAAGTAACCAATACAGGTTCACAAAGTATGGCAGGGTTGAACCTCGAAGGCCGGTTGATAAAAAATGACAGTGATGAAATACGTCATGCACAGCTGGATTATTTGCCGTCCCGCTCAAAAAATTATGTCGGGTTCTTTTTTGCTGCCGACCCCCGCACGGGGAAGTTGCAATTCCAGCCATCGGGTTATCAGGAACCTTGATCAAGCCAGGCATTCACATACCCGATCTCCAACAAAAAAATGAGCGGGCTAACCCGCTCAAACTCATGGAGTAGACTTACCGGATAGTATCGTTGACTACCGCTTAAAAACTGTAACGAAGACCAACTTTCAAACGCCAGGTAGAGGCTTCCGGAATATATTCGCTCCAGTTGCGCGTGTCAGAACCACCAAAACGTTCATCGTATTGATATTGGCCGGTGGCTGGGTTGACATCGTAATCCCACAAAATTTGCTGGGGGAATTCCATGCGGCGAACCTTGCCTTTGTCGCTGTCGATGAGATTCAGCAGGTTATCGATGGTGAAATAAATCATGCCCTTGTGACCGTCAGCAAAACCGGGAATTTCCTGCTGAATACTGAAATCCAGTTCGGTAATCCAAGGTTGCGTTGAAGAATATTTGGGTACGTAACCACCGGCATAACCGCCTAGTCCCGCTGCGTCGATCAGCTCCGCCATCTGCGCATAACTCAAGCCGCTGCCGGCCCAGTCGATATTCGGATCGTCGGCACCGCTGGGAATGTACGGCAGGTATACATCACTGTTGGAAAAGTCACGTTGGTCGCCAAACTCGTAATCGTTAAAGGCACCCAACGTCCAACTGAATGGCCGACCGGAGCGACGTTCGTAGAATAAATTAAAGCGCGTTTGATTATCGCCGAACCAGTTCGCTGCATACCCGAGGTTGATCAGGAAGCGATGCTCTACTTCGTAATAACCGGTGCCTACCAATTCTTCATTGCGATTTAGCGCAACGTTATATTGGTAATTGGACGACGCCGTTGAGCTGGTGCCGGGATTGGCCTCGGTAATATTCTGGTGAGTATATGCCATAAACAGACTGAAACCATTCTGCCAATCTTTTTGCAGGTTGGTAGTCCAGATAATACTGCGCCCATCGTCATCAGCGTTGGTCAGCATCAAATCGTAATTGCTGGCGAGGTTACCCGTGTAGATACTTTCATAGATAATGCGTTCGCCATCAGCGGTCCGCCCTGCCTCCACACGCGAAGTATCAACCCAGAATGAAGAGTTTTCTTTCTTACTGTAATTAAATTCTGTGCTCCACAGGAAACCATCACCAACCCAGGGAATGGTCAACGCCTGATCCCATCCCAACTGAAAGCGCCAATCGGATTCCAGTTCGTAATCCGGATCAATATAATTAGTGCTGCCGCTCCCCGGCGTCATCGCATCTCTGACTGCCTGGGGCACATCAGTAAAATTGACATTATCGGGATCAGCAATAACGGCATTGGTCACACTCGTCGGTGCCGACACTAAGGTGATGCCGTCGTTAGTGAAGGAGTTAGCCGTCCATACATTCGGTTTACCGCCACTGTAACGCCCTACGCCACCGCGCAATGTCATAGTGTCATTAAGATCCCAATTAAAACTGAAGCGCGGCAACAGGATATCCAACCCGTCGAGATTTTCGGTGTTGCTGTAACCGTAGGTTTCTACAAAATTAGCGTTTTCCGGTGGTACATCATCCGTTGCCAGTTGTTCGTAACGCAGACCAAAGGTCAGCGTAAGATCAGAAGTTACGGTCCAGGTATCTTCTGCATATAACGAGTGGGTGAAGCGCTCGATACCATAGGCAAGATCATCAGCATTGTTGGTGTACGCATTGCGGTAGGAAAGGAATGAAGGTGATTTGTTTTCAAAATCGTCGAGCGAATCAAAAGTCCACACACCGGCAGTGCTGTCACCAAAGAGGTTATATAAACGCAAGCGCTCACCCTGGTATCCAAATTTAATATCGTGATCACCAAGTAAATAGTTGCCGTCGATATTCAATATCAAGGTGGATGTGTCGGCGATATTCGCGTGGCGGTAGCGATCGCGTCCAAAGATAATTTCATCCGATCCGACATCTACTGTTACTTGCCCAAAATCCGAATTGGTATTAGAGCGCGTCGTCAAATCTTTGTAGGACAAACCAATCTCAGTTGAGAACGCATCAGTCCAATCAGAAAATAGATGGGAAACATAGGTCGTCGTTTCTGTTTTCAGCGTGTAAGCATTGGATGCCATACGCAACTGATATGCTTGATCGGAGCTGTTGCGATCTTCTTCGTTATCCTGTACCTGGTAACTGAAGTCCATGCGATGACCATCAGCCAGGTTTACATCGAACTTCACCAGAATTTTTTCATCGCTCTCTTCCACACCACCGGTGACGGAATCTGTGAAACCATAAGTGTCGTTAAGAATTTGGGTAAATCGTTGATAATCTGCTGCAGAAATATTACTGGTGTTTGCACCGCTGCCGTCCACATCATAAAGTTTGGCCAATGTGCTGTTAAAGTTTTCATAAGAGACAAAGAAGAAGGCTTTATCTTGCATCAGCGGGCCGCCAACGGTGAAACCGAAGGTACTTTCATCACCCAGCTCTACATCGCCCTCACCTTCCGGGTCGCCGGCAAAGCTGCTGTCCATACCTTCGTAAAATAAAGATCCATGTACTTCATTGGTACCGGATTTTGTCACCACATTGATCAGGCCACCGGAGAAACCGCCGACCTTGGCAGTAAAGGGCGAGGTATCCACACTGATCTGGCTTACTGCATCCAGTGATACCGGCGGACGCTGGCTGGGATAGCCGCCATAGTTCAAACCAAAGTCATCATTCTGCCCGATGCCGTCCACAGTAATGCTGTTGTAGCGCGGGTTATTACCGGCAATGCTGAGGTTGCCATCTTCATCCACGATGGCCATGGGATTGTTGCGCACAATGTCTTTGATATCGCGGTTGAATGAAGGTGCGTTGCGAATATCGTCTTCACCGAAAACGGAGCTGGCACCGGTGGTGGTGGAATTGATTATCGCCCCCATGACCAGCACTTCTTCGAGCACTTGCTCTTCCAGTTGCTGGTCAAGCCGTAAGGTTTTACCCACTTGCAAATACAGGTTATTCAATTGCGCATCACGATAAACATCAGAGTCAATCGTCACCTGATAAGGTCCGCCAACACGTAAACCTTTTACGCTGTACGCGCCAGTCTCATTGGTGACGACTTCACTCACCGTACCCGAGGGTTGGTGGACAATGACCACTTTGGTTTGCGCCGCCGGAGAACCGGTCGGGCTGGTGATTTTACCGAGGATTGACGATGTGGTGTCTTGTGCGAGCGCGTAGCCGGATAACCCGGCACTGATGGCCAGACAAAGCGCGCGCTTCTTCATCATACTCCGTGTACTCGATGGCGAATGTTGCATGGTTAAATCCCCTTGACTCATGTGTATTGGTTCAATGTTGTTAATAATTACAGGGCGCTATTGTTGTTATGGATGCTTTGGCTCTTCGACTTTCACGGTCAGTGCAGGCGTCGCATGGACGCCTACTTTCGCGCGCGAGTCGTAGATACTATTCAGCAGGCCGGCAAGGCGTATGCCGGCCTGCACTAACCGTAAATCCACTTGCGGCATCTGCTGATAGATGTAGGCATAACCCAGTTCACCGGCCCCGGTGGCATACACAGATTTACTCAGCACCATGGATTCCTTGAGCCAATCTGCGGGCGTGGAATTGAGATGACGCTTGATGAATTGCGCATCACGGGTGTCGATAAACTCGGCAAACTCCCGATAACTCAAGTGGCGAGACTCGATCAAACCGGTATCCCATAAGGAATGAAGATTGGTTGTATCACCAAAAAAAGACACAGCGATGTCATTGCCTCCACGATCGTGCGCGCGACCGGAATGTAGTGGTTGGTGAATATCGCCAACCAGATGCACCAGAAAACGAAAATAAAATTGCTGTTCTTCCAAGGGGGCACCGCGCGATTTAAGCACCGCAACTGCCTTAAGGGTCGCGCCATAAATATCCTGAACATCGTCTTTATCCTGCGGGACATGGTAATGCTCAGGTTCGAATGCTTCAGGTTGCTCGACATTGATGTAGTGCCAACGGCCGGATTTTTTTTGCCAAAAATCTTCCGGAGCCGATCGCATTTCATCAGCCCAGGTAGCGACCTCCGGCAAGAGATCACCAGCCAGTAACGGCTTGATGGCTTTTCGGGTAGTTTCGGTTAAATGGGAGTTGGCTATATGGCCCACAATTCTGTGGCCGTTCTGGCCCCAAGAGAAAGCCTGGGAGCTTAGGGTCAACAACAGCAGGCTGATAAATAGTTGCGCGCGCATCGTGGTGGTATCCGAATGAGAATTGACAATCAACATCGGGGGATGAGGAATCCGATTAAGTGCATAGTCAATACATTCGAAACAGACAGAAAGGAGTTATTGCCATTCAAAATGACTTGTTAATAAATCTTTCACATCAATGC
>CAMPIG010000076.1 GCA_946886255.1 uncultured Cellvibrio sp.
CTGCAACCGGAGATGAGCGCCCCGGAAGTGACCGATAAGTTGGTGGCTGCCATCGAGTCCGGCAAGTACGACGCCATCATCTGCAACTACGCCAACGGCGATATGGTCGGCCACTCGGGCATCTTCGAAGCGGCGGTGAAAGCGGTGGAAGCTCTGGATATTTGTCTGGGCCGCGTGCTGGGTGCGCTGGAAAAAGTGGGCGGAGAAGCCCTGGTTACCGCCGACCACGGCAACGTGGAGGAGATGTTCGACGCAGAGTCAGGCCAGGTCAGCACGCAACATTCCACTTTGCCGGTACCCTTTGTCTATTGCGGTAAGCGCCAGGTGAGCATTAGCAACGGCGGTTCTCTGGCTGATGTGGCGCCCACCATGCTGCACTTGATGGGTCTGCCGCAACCCGCCGAGATGACTGGACACAACCTCATCACGGTAAAATAATCCTTTGTTTGCCGGTGTGAATGACTGTTAATAAAAACAACTGCTATGCCACCCGGGCCGTTACGCGGTCCGTGATTCTCTCCGCAGGAACTGGTCCCATGAGCAGGTACTCATCAATTTCTATCTTCTTCACCTTACGCGTTTACGCCATCACGCTCTTGTGCTGTTTGACCTCCCTCAGCTTCGCTGACCAACAGGAAGACATGAAAGCATTGCAGGAAAATATCCAGCAATTGCAGAAGGAATTGAAGTCTATTCAAGGTGAGCGCAGCGATTTGCAAAAAAACCTGCAAAAGTCCGAAACCGAAGTCGGCGAGTTGTTGAAGAAAATTGAACAGATCAATCGCGACCTGAAAGACCAGAACAACCAGCTCAAGGAACTGCAACAGGAGCGCGAAACCCTGCAAGGCGCCAAGCGGTCGCAACAGGCAGAGGTCGCGACGCAAGTCGCTTCCGCTTATCAGCTCGGCCAGCAAAGCCAGATTAAATTATTACTCAACCAGGAATCGCCGGAACGCGTGAGCCGTATGCTCAAGTATCACCAGTATTTTCTCGCGGCGCGCGCTGAAAAACTGGCCGCTTACATGGCCACCCTGGAACAACTGGATGAATTAGAGCCACGCATCGCTGCCAAAACCGTCGTGCTGGGTAATAGCCAGAAAGCTTTACAAGCGCGCCACGCCGAATTGAAGCAACGCCAGAAAGATCGGCAACAAGCCCTGACGAAAATCAACAGCACCCTGAAAAACAAAGATCAAGAGTTGCGCCAACTGGAAGAAGACCGCGAACGTCTCCAAGCGTTGTTGCAACAGGTCACTCACACTGTCGGTTCAGTGCCCTTACCCACCGGCAATGAAAAATTCAGCAGTCGCAAAGGCCAATTGCCCTGGCCTACCGAAGGCAAGGTGATCCATCGCTTCGGTAGCCCGCGCGTGAGCGGCCAGATGCAATGGAGCGGTCTGATGATCCGCGCGGCTGAAGGCAAACCCGTGATTGCCGTACATCACGGTCGTGTGGTCTTTGCTGATTATTTTCGTGGCCATGGGTTGTTATTGATTGTCGATCACGGTGAAGGTTATTTAAGTCTGTATGCGCACAACCAGAGTCTGTTTAAAACGACGGGCGATTGGGTGCGCGCCGGCGATGCCATCGCCAATGTGGGCAACAGCGGTGGTCAGGCTGAAACCGGTCTGTATTTCGAGATCCGCCAAAATGGCAAGCCTACCAACCCGGCCACCTGGCTGGCGCGCGCTTGACCGATTCTGCGGCGGTTTATTGTTAGTTGGGCCAGTTTTTTACTGATCGGGCTGATATATAACGCAAAGTGTGCACCTGCTGCTGGCCAGCAGCAGCAACTTGTTTTAGATTGACCCTCTCTTTACCCGATACATAAGAATGCGGAGCTGAATACCGCAGGAGATTCCGATGTTCTACGCTCACCGCAAACGCTCATTCGTGCTGCTGGCTTTATTCAGCCTCGCATTACCGATCCAGGCTGAGGATGCAAAGGCACCCAGGCAGGATGAGGGTTTGTTGCCCCTGGAAGACTTGCGCACTTTCACCCGCGTTTATGACCATATTCGCAGTGGTTATGTGGAGGAAGTCAGCGACGCCAAATTATTGGAATATGCCATCAAAGGCATGCTTGCCGAACTGGATCCGCATTCCAGTTATCTCGACAAAAAAGCGTTTGAAGACTTGCAGGAAAACACTACTGGTGAGTTCGGTGGGGTAGGCGTTGAAGTGGGTATGGAAAACGGTTTTATCAAAGTCATCGCTCCCATCGATGACACGCCCGCACAGAAAGCCGGCATTGAGGCGGGGGACCTGATTATTCGTCTGGATGACAAACCGGTTAAAGGTATGAACCAGAACGATGCCATCCAGATGATGCGCGGCCCCAAGGGCAGCAAGTTAAAGATGACCATCGTGCGCAAGGGCGTGGAGCAGCCTTTCGATGTTGAGATCGAGCGTGACATCATCCGCACCCAGAGTGTGCGTACCCGCCTGCTGGAAAACGATTATCTCTATATACGGATCGCTCAATTCCAGCTCAACAGCGGCAAGGATATGACGCGCAAAATCCGTGATCATCAGGAAAAAAATCCGGAGCTGCGCGGTGTCGTGCTGGATCTACGCAATAACCCCGGCGGCGTGTTGCAATCTTCCGTCGAAGTAGCGGATGCTTTCCTCGACAGCGGCCTGGTGGTGTATACCGAAGGCCGTCTGGAAAACAGTGATGTTAACTATCACGCTACACCTGGCGATATTGCCAAGGGTTTGCCCATGGTGGTACTGATCAACGATGGTTCTGCCTCAGCCTCAGAAATTGTGGCGGGCGCCTTACAGGATCACAAGCGCGCCGTGTTATTGGGTACGCGTAGTTTCGGCAAAGGCTCCGTTCAATCCATCATCACCATCAACGAAGAACGGGCGGTAAAACTTACCACCGCGCTTTATTACACCCCCAGCGGCCGTTCTATCCAGGCTCAAGGCATCGAACCCGACGTGATTGTTGAACGCGCCCAGGTCACCGCACTCAAGCCTGCCGGCAACACCACGGAAGCCGACCTTGCCGGTCACCTGAGCAATACCCGCGGCGGCGACGAAAGTACCAGTCAAAAACGCGAGAAAGATCGCGTTGCCACCCAGGAATTGTTGACCAAGGACAACCAGCTTCATGAGGCCCTGAACCTGCTCAAGGGCTTACATATCTTCCGCCAGCAGCAGTCCATCATGCTCCACGCTGCACTGGACGCGGAAGTTGAAACAACAGAGCCCACCGCCGATACACCGACACTGAATACTGATCCTCAGGATTGATGTCGGAGTGAATTGGCGGTTAAGTATCGCTATCCTGCTGTGGTGCTTTGCCCAGCCCGCCTTAGGCGCCCGACTCGCCATTATCATCGATGATATCGGCTACAACGGACCCCTCGGTAGACGCGCCGTCGATTTGGACGGCGCGTTCACCCTCGCCGTCTTACCCTTCACACCCCATACCCTGGAACTTGCCCAACGGGCTCACAAGCAAGGCAAGGAAATTATCTTGCATGCCCCCATGAGCAATACCCGGCACATGCCGCTGGGCAAGGGCGGACTGGACAGCAGTATGGATTACGATGAATTCATGGACATCCTTCGTGCTAATCTGGCCGACGTTCCTCACCTCGCAGGTGTTAACAACCATATGGGCAGCCAACTTACTCAGGAGCCGGAGCCCATGGGATGGGTGATGGATGAACTGGTTCGCCGCGGCCTGTATTTTGTTGACAGTCGAACCAGCGCCGCCAGCCAGGCCTTCGCAGTCGCATTGGCCTATGGCGTTCCGGCGTTAAAGCGGGATGTATTCCTGGACAATATCCGCACCCGGGAACATATCAGTGAGCAGCTATTAAAAGCCGTGCAACTGGCCAAAAGACGGGGCAGCGCTGTGGCCATCGGTCATCCTTATCCGCAAACGCTAAACGTGCTGGAACACGCGCCCAGATTGTTGGCAAAACATGGCGTCGAATTGGTTTTTGCATCAGATTTAATGAGAGCGCCATCACAGCTTATCGCGGTGACTGGAACCTCGTGCCTGGCGCCACCTCAAAAATTGTGGAAACGGCCATCCGCCCAACCAGAACCTGTAACCATCCACAGCTTGCTCGAAGGTGTCGTGGAATTTGGTTATCAGTAGTAAGAGATGACAGATCAACTCGATATATCCATTTTCAAGGACGCAGGTTTATAATCTTTTAGTGGTGATTTTTATCTAAAAGACCTTACTTAATTATCAAGGACGGCCTTGGATGGCTACCACAACTGGCTGTGTATTCAGTCGTATCAAGCCAATCGCAATTACAGGAACCAGACTATGAGCAATCGAGCAGGCGAACAAGGCAAGGTCCCCACCCGTAGTGGCCGCTTCTTGAAAAAAGAAGGCTACTGGTATTACAGCACGCGCGAAGGGGTAGATATCGGCCCATTCGACAACCGTGAGGATGCAGAAGTAGGTGTGGGTGAATTTATTGATTTCATCTGTGCGTCCGAACCAAAGGTCCTGGCGGCCCTTAAACAGTACCGCGCCGCGTGATTCAGTAGTACCACAGATTACCCAAACATCCTGATAAAAGGGCGCTTAAGAAGCGCCCTTTTTATTTGTCTTTGCCCCAACACATTGAATTAAAGACGCACTTCGATACCTCTTTCCTGCATATATGCTTTGGCTTGAGGAACCGTGTATTCGCGGAAGTGGAAGATACTTGCGGCAAGCACAGCATCTGCGCGACCTTGCGTAACCCCCTCCACCAGATGCTGCAGGTTGCCGACACCGCCCGAGGCGATTACCGGCACTGGCACCGCATCGCTGATCGCGCGCGTCACACCGAGATCAAAACCGTTTTTGGTTCCGTCGCGATCCATACTGGTTAACAATATTTCCCCCGCACCATAACGCGCCATGCGCGCAGCCCACTCCACCGCATCAATACCCGTTGGCTTGCGTCCGCCGTGGGTGAAGATTTCCCAACGTGGTATTTCACCTTCTGCACTGACTCGCTTGGCATCAATGGCGACGACAATACATTGCGCACCAAAGCGGTCCGATGCCGCTTTCACAAAATCCGGATTAAACACGGCAGCAGAGTTGATGCTGACTTTATCGGCACCGGCATTGAGCATGCGGCGAATATCATCCACGGTGCGAATGCCACCGCCGACGGTGAGCGGAATAAAGACTTCACTGGCAATTTTTTCTACCGTGTGAACCGTGGTGTCCCGCTCCTGATGGCTGGCGGTGATGTCGAGGAAGGTAATCTCGTCGGCACCTTCCTGATTGTAGCGCTTGGCAATTTCTACCGGATCGCCAGCATCGCGGATATCGAGAAACTGCACGCCTTTAACGACGCGACCGTTGTCGACGTCGAGGCAGGGAATAATGCGTTTTGCGAGGGGCATGGTTTACCTGTCAAAGATGATTCAGATTAATTGGCATCACACCAGGCTTGCGCTTCAGCCATCGTGAGTGTGCCTTCGTAGATAGCACGCCCGGTAATGGCGCCGCAGATACCTTGGTGGGCTTCGGCTTTGAGCGCTTTGATATCGTTCATGTCAGTGATGCCGCCGGAGGCAATCACCGGAATGCTTGACGCCTGGGCCATGGCTACGGTGGCTTGGACATTCACGCCTTGCATCATGCCATCGCGGGCGATGTCGGTGTAGACAATGCTGCTCACGCCGTCCTGTTCAAAGCGTTTAGCCAGTTCGCTGGCCTGGATATTGGACACTTCGGCCCAGCCGTCAGTGGCGACCCAGCCGTCTTTGGCATCGAGGCCGACGATAATGTGGCCGGGGAATTGTTTGCACATGTCGGTGACGAACTGCGGTTCTTTTACGGCTTTGGTGCCGATGATGACGTATTGCACTCCGGCCTGGAGGTAGTGTTCGATAGTTTCGGCGCTGCGAATGCCGCCGCCGATCTGGATCGGCAGTGTGGGGTAGGCTTTGGCGATGGCGGTGACAACGCTACCGTTGATGGGTTTGCCTTCGAAGGCGCCGTTGAGGTCGACCAAGTGGAGGCGGCGGCAGCCTTGGTCGACCCATTGTTTGGCCATGGCGACGGGGTCGTCGGAGAAGACGGTGGAGTCGTCCATAAGGCCTTGGCGGAGTCGGACGCATTGACCGTTTTTTAAGTCTATGGCGGGGATAATCAGCATGAATTTATCTCGTCGTTTGGTTTGGTGATGGTGCGTCGGTAATGGGGATAGAGGCCTGAAACATGCCGTGAATCCATCCCTGGAGGCTCATCGTCGACGTCCCTGTCTCCGATGGTTTCAGGCCTCTATCCCCATTACCTCTGGCTGGCTTTTCATCAAGCTTTGCCATCCCAATGTAAAAAATTCTCTAACAATTGCAGGCCGGCGGTGTGGCTTTTTTCCGGGTGGAATTGCACGGCGAACAGGTTGTCGCGCGCCAGGGCGGCGTCGAAGCGTACGCCGTAGTCGCAGGTGGCGGCGACCAGTTGGCGGTCCTGGGCGTGCACGTAGTATGAGTGCACAAAGTAAAACCGGCTGAACTGGGGGATGTCGGCCCATAGGGGGTGGGGCTTTTGTTCGACCTGGTTCCAGCCCATGTGGGGGACCTTCAGCGGTATGCCGTCGTGTTGGTGTTCGCCGAAGAATTTGACCTGGCCAGGCAAAATGCCGATGCAGTCTACGCCGTTGTTCTCTTCGCTGTATTCCATGATTGCTTGCATGCCGACACAAATACCCAGTACCGGTTTGCCGGTGGCGATTTGTTCGCGCAGGAGTTGGCCGAAGCCGAGGCGATTGATTTCGGCCATGCAGTCGCGGATGGCGCCGACGCCGGGGAAGATGACGCGGTGGGCGTCGGCGACCTGTGCGGGGGCGTCAGTGACGATGACGCGCATGTCGGGCGCGACGTGGCTGAGCGCGCTGGCAACGGAGTGGAGGTTGCCCATGCCGTAGTCGATGACGGCAACTGTTTGTCTGGTCATAGGTTTAATCAAAAAAATTCGGGTTGAGTGCGGCAGACGTGCCGATTTACTTTACTTACAAGGTACCTTTGGTGGACGGCATCATGCCGGCCATACGCGGGTCGAGTTCCAGCGCCATGCGCAGGGCGCGACCGAAGGCTTTGAATACCGTTTCGATCTGGTGGTGGGCGTTGTGGCCGCGCAGGTTGTCGACATGCAGGGTGACGCCGGCATGATTGACGAAGCCCTGGAAAAACTCCCAGAACAACTCGGTATCGAATTGGCCAATACGCTTTTGGGTAAAGGGAATCTGCATCACCAGACCGGGACGCCCGGAGAAATCGATCACTACGCGCGATAAAGCTTCATCCAGCGGCACATAGGCATGGCCATAACGACGGATGCCTTTTTTATCGCCCACCGCTTTGGCAATGGCTTGGCCGATGGTGATACCGATGTCTTCTACCGAGTGGTGGTCATCAATGTGAGTATCGCCGTCGCAGGTGACATCCAGGTCGATCATGCCATGGCGAGCGATCTGGTCCATCATGTGTTCGAGGAAGGGTACCCCGGTGTTGAACACGCCTTTGCCGGTACCGTCCAGATTGAGACTGACGCTGATTTTGGTTTCAAGAGTGTTGCGGATAACTTGGGCGATACGGTCAGACATAAATGACTCCAGCATGCGCACACCGACCTAAGGATGATGTGTCGCGACAGATGTGCGCGAATTATATAGATAAGCGCTGCTGAATTCACCGCTGGCAGTTTAATCGGTGTCATTGCCTGCGTGAATCAACGAAAATCCGTTAAGCTTGGGTACAGGTTTCTCGCTCTAGTATCCCGTTCAATAACAGGCGCCAAAGGAGTCCTTATGCCTACACTGTTCCGTTTAGCCCGTCTTGCTTCCCTGCCATTGCTGTTCGCTGCCGCACCCGTTCTGGCCCAGGATGTGTATGAAAGCCGCACCTACGCCCCTACTAGCGGCTGGAGCTGGTCGGCCCATGTGGATCACATCAATATCGATGATGAAGCAGCAGCCGAACAAGGCGTTGAAGATCACTTCACTGCCGTCGGCGGCGCTGCCGAGTATTACACCAACGACAGCGATATGACCCTGTCGATCGGGTTGAGCATCATGCTGTACGAGGATAACGCCGAGTTCAGTCAGTACGTGGAAGACTGGTGGGGCGATGAATATTACGAGAGTTCCGATGCCACTGGAGGCCAGGCGTTTATTGAATATGGCCCCAAATACAAGTTTGGCGCCAACGACAGCAGCTTTTTCGTGGTGCGCGGCGGCTTGAGCGGCATCTTCTTTTCCGAGCGTAGCATCAGCAGCTGCGACAACTGTTATTCAGAAGACATTGATATTGATGGCGGGCTCTATGGCGTTTTGGGCGTAGGTCACAAGCTGGGTTACTTCGATATCGGCCTGCAATTTCACCAATATTTCACTGGTGACCTCGATAACGGCTTCCGTCTCAAGCTGTCATCTTCTTTCTAGCGGGGCGACCTGCGGGGGAGGCTCATGGACATAAGAATACGCTGCAAGGACGCAGACCTTTAAACCCCTCCATCATCCATCTGTCCAAGTATTGATCCCGATCAATATCCCTAAGGGTCAACGGCTCCAAGATACGTTAAACGTCATCAATAGGAGGACATCATGGAAATCGCCGGTATCATTGCGATTATTTGTCTGGGCGGCAGTCTGGCGCTGCTTGCATTGGGTGGTGCATTGTTAATCCCCATCGACAATCACCTTCACCCGGACAATTCACATCATCATTAACCTAATAAAGTAGCGGTAGCTTAGAAGCTGCCGGTCTGGTCTGCCCGTAGCAGCACACCTATAATGCCCGCACGCTTTTGATGGGCATACGCATTCAGCGGCGCCCCTTGTTAACGGACGCTGCTGTTACTTATGTCCTACCATCCTGTCACGCATGCTGGAGCGCCTGCCGCTCCGCGATCACCCGTCGATACCCGGCCCGCACACCATGGCCTGCGAATCTGCCTGTTGGGATATCGCAGCCACCCTCATGTCGGAGGGCAGGGAATTTACCTGCATTACCTCAGCAAAGCCTTGGTTGAACTGGGCCATCAGGTGGATGTTATCTCTGGTCCACCTTATCCCGAACTCGATAGCCGCGTGACACTCATCTGCTTATCCAGCCTCGATCTCTATGCCGTGGAAAAACCCTTCCTTGCATTGCGTTGGCACCACCTGCGTTCTTTTACTGACGTGTATGAATGGTGGAGCAAAATCAGCGGCAGCTTTGCCGAGCCCTATACCTTCGGTCGACGCCTGGTGAATTATTTCCGGCAACAGCCGACGCGGTATGACCTCATCCATGACAATCAAAGCCTGTGTTACGGGTTGTTAAACTTGCAAGCACAGGGGCTTCCGGTTGTGGCGACGGTCCATCATCCCATCACCCGCGACCTGGAATTGGCTTTAGCCTCCGCAAAAAGTCGCGGTCATCGTTGGCTGATCAAACGCTGGTATAACTTTTTACCAATGCAGAAAAAGGTGGTGCAGCGATTGCGGCATGTGATTACGGTTTCCGAGCAATCGCGACGCGACATTGCAGACGCCTTCGCACGTCCGATACACAAGATCCAGGTCATCCCCAACGGCATTGATGTAGACACCTTCAAACCTCTCCCTGATATTCAACGCAACCCCTGGCAGTTGATGACGACGGCATCTTCCGACCAACCTTTGAAAGGACTGTCAGTTTTATTGCGCGCGCTGGCCAAATTGCGCAAAAAAAATCCCAAGGTATCACTGCTGGTTATCGGTAAATTAAAACCCGACGGCGCCACCGAACGGGAACTGCAAAAGTTGAATTTATATGACTGTGTGCAATTTATTTCCGGCATTTCTGCTGAGGACATGGTTAAGCATTACGCTGCCTCGTGCATTGCTGTCGTGCCGTCGCTCTATGAAGGCTTCGGGTTGCCCGCCGGCGAAGCTATGGCGTGCGGCACCCCCCTCGTGTGCAGCGATGGCGGTGCATTGCCGGAGGTAGTAGGCAATGCGGCCCACCTGGTCAAGGCAGGCGATGTCGAGGACTTATATCAGGCGCTCGATTATTTGCTGCAACAACCCGTACAACGTGCACTGTTAGGCCAACGGGGACGCGAACACATATTGCAACAGTTAAGCTGGTCTGTGGTTGCACAACAAATGACGGCTTACTATCGCCAGATGTTAGGCCAACACTCCACCAGCGAATCGATCACGCCGTTGGCCGAAAAATCTTCCACAGCAGTGGCCACTGAAGTCTATGTTAACGATTGATTTTAATTATTTTCCATTACATGTTGGCGACCGTGTCCTGGATATCGGTTGTGGCGAAGGGCGGCATGTCATCAATGCGTATTTGCATGGCGATATCACAGCTATCGGTGTTGACCTGAACCCCTCCGACTTGCGTATCGCACGCGAACGCTTTGCACCTTTTGCGCAACCAGAAAATACGCAAAAATATTTTTCCCTGCAAGTCGCTGATGCTACGCGCCTTCCCTTCGCTAATCAGAGTTTCGATAAAATTATTTGCAGCGAAGTACTTGAACATATTCATGATTACGAAGCAGTGTTGCGGGAAATCCGCCGCGTGTTAAAACCTGACGGCTTATTGGCGATTAGTGTTCCGCGTTATTGGCCCGAAAAAATTTGCTGGCAACTCAGTCGCGCTTACCATGAAGTGGAAGGTGGCCATATACGTATCTTCAACGCACGACAGTTGCGTCATACCGTGGAGGCGCACAATATGCAGTTCCTCCACCGCCACTGGGCTCATGCATTGCACTCGCCGTTCTGGTGGCTGAAATGTTTGTTGTGGGATAAACAGGATGACTCACGTCTGATAAAACTCTACCATCGCCTGCTGGTGTGGGACTTGATGCAACGCCCCTGGCTGACCCGCACACTGGAGAAATGCCTGAACCCACTGCTGGGCAAAAGTGTGGTGATGTATTTTCAACAGCGCGCAACGGACAAAGCGACCGAATCATGAATGAATTATTGCTGAGCAAAGGATTTTTTCCCGAGACACTGTTGCGACCAACAGTGACTTACATTCTGCAAGCTCAATTACCCAACGGTTGCATTCCCTGGTTTCATAACGGAAAAGCCGACCCATGGGATCATATTGAAGCCGCCATGGGACTCACCATTGGCGGCGAATATACTTCTGCACAACGCGCCTACCGGTGGCTGGCCAGCGAGCAATTAGCGGATGGCAGTTGGTGGGCCAATTATTACGCTAACCAGCCGGTGGATCGCAACCATCGCGAAACCAATTTTGTTGCGTATATTGCGACGGGACTCTGGCATTATTTTTTAGTCACCGGCGATAAGACGTTTCTGGCTGAACTCTTTGCCTGCGTTGAGCGAGCCATCGATTTTGTTGTGCGCTATCAATCACCAACTGGCGAAATCTATTGGGCAGTAGCGGAAGACGGCTCACCCAAAGAAGATGCGTTAGTGACGGCGTGTGCATCCATCTACAAAAGCCTCGACTGCGCCAACGCCATCGCTGTTACCCTCGCTATCGATAAACCGTCCTGGCGCAAAGCACAGGCTCGATTGGGCAAAACCCTGCGTAAACACCCCGAATGTTTTGACCGTACCTGGGAAAGCAAAGAACGCTTTTCCATGGACTGGTTTTACCCGATCCTCACCGGCGTTATCACCGGCAAAGCGGCGCACCAACGCATCGATAGAAAATGGGCTCTATTTGTAGAAAACAATATCGGTTGCCGCTGCGTAAGCGATGAACCCTGGGTAACCGTAGCGGAATCCTGCGAACTGACTCTGGCATTGCTCGCTGCTGGCGACCACGCGCGTGCGCTGCATTTATTCAGCTGGTTACATCAGTTTATGGATGAAGATGGCGGTTATTGGACGGGCTATAATTTCCGTGACAAGTTGATTTGGCCGAAGGAAAAAACTACTTGGACGGCGGGGGCCATTTTATTGGCGGCGGATGCGTTGATAGAACACACTGGCGCGGCTCATTTATTTACCCAGGCCGTCGAGATTCCAAATACTATCGAAAATAGTTTTCTGCACAAATAAACGCCGTGTTTCACAATTCTAATACTCGCACGATGCGAGTTTGACGTTGGGCCTTTTGTTTCGAAACCCTCAAGTCAGGGACGACTTGAGGGAGCTACAGGGATGATGCATTCGCCACATCCATGTGGCTCACCCTACGGGCAGCTTCGCTGTGCAAATTAGCTTTCCTGCCAATTTGACATGCGTTTTCGAAACAAAAGGCCCAATGACAAACGGACTACGAAGTACATTCCACAAAAACCAATTATTTAACCACTGGCACTCTCGGCGTCTCGTTAACCGCCATAAAACGAATCGCCATCGGGTAATTGCGAATTACGCCGTCTTTCGCGTTGATTGCACCCATCACTGTGAAGATGATCGAACAGACGATCAACGCCAGCAGCAGGAAAACACCGACAACAATTACCATCAGGATGATGCAACCAATAGTGTAGATAAACGCGCTGATGACCCAGTTAAAGATCACCCGCCCCTGTTGGTCAATATAATCATCATCCTTCTTGGTCAACCACATAATCAGGGGGACCACCCAACCAAGCACCGGCAGGACAAAACAACAAAACTGCGAGAAGTGCATAATCATGCTGTAGCTGCGACTGTCCATATTGCCCAAATCCAGGGATTGGACGGGTTTATCTTCCAATGCCTGGGCTTTGCCCTTCTGAAATTCCTCCTCTGTAATGATCCCCTTTTCCTTCAACTCATTAAGCTTTTCTATTTTATCGAGATCCATAATGGTTCCTTGTTGTCGAGAGTAAATCGGTCAGCAGATTACATTCGACGGTATTTAAACAGCTGTTCATACTGCCAGTTGCGCAAGGCAAGCACCAGAGTGTAACCCTGTCGCTCGGGCAGCGCCAGACCGGCATCGGCATTATTTAGCTGGTCAAACTCCCGCGCCAGCCGTTCTATTTTTTTCTGTAACTCACCGTTCGATTGCGGCGATAACATGCCGTTGAGTACCACCAGCCGGTGGTCCGGTTTGTCGAACTGCGCCTGGAATAATTCCTTCTCGATGGTATTGAGGAAAAATTGTTGGATAGGACCGTTCTTACGCCAACTGAAGTTGGGCGCGACCAATAGTTTGATCCGGTTTTTTGGCAACAACTCGATGATCTTCAGGCGATCCAGTCGCGCCAGTTTCTGCACGCATTCGTGTTCGGTAAAGGTGTAGTGGCGCAACATGTCTTCGAGGGTCCAGCGGTTGAGCACACAGACCGTAATAATCAGAAAACCGGGATCACGCACAATTTCTTCCTCCTGTTCTTCACTCAACTCCTGCAAACGCGCCTGTCGCTCTACCATCAGTTGCACCAGGTCGGAGATTTCCATCCCCATCATCAGGCATACTTGCTGGATTTGTTGCAGACTAAAAGTGCGGCTGCTGAACAGACGTTTGATCGAGGCTTCTGATAAATCCATCGCCTCGGCCACGTCGCGGTATTTGAGGTTATGGGATTTCAGGGCAGATTTGAGGGTCTCCACCAAGGCGTCGACTTGAGCCATAAGAAACTCCGTGGGTATCATTAAACGATACCGCTGAGTCTATACAGCGCAACATGGAATGCAAAGGTCGAAGATAAAAATACAGTCTGGCAGAGTGCGGCTGTCTCAAAGCCACACCTTCATAAAAAGGAACATGTATGTCACAGCTCGTCAAGATTCGCGGGTTTATCCCTTACCTGCTGGTGGTTTTCCTCAATGCGTTTGTGGATCTCGGCCACAAGATCGTCATCCAGAACACGGTCTTTAAAGTTTATGACGGCCAACAGCAGATTATCCTCACCGCCATTGTTAACGCCCTGATCCTGCTGCCGTTTATCCTGCTGTTTTCTCCCGCCGGTTTTTTCTCGGACCG
>CAMPIG010000077.1 GCA_946886255.1 uncultured Cellvibrio sp.
ATACTAAATACTTTAATATCAATAACTTATAAATTTATAGCTATTCTTCATTGTTCATTGCCTTTTCTTGCCGTTCGTTTCATTTGGACTTAATATGGACTTAAATTTTAATTAGTTTAAAAGGCCGCCCATGCAAGCCAAACTTCCCGCAACCAGTATCAAGGGTTTTGAAGCTCAAGACAAAGCCTATGAAGTGGTAGATTCTGAAATCAAAGGCTTTCTTTTACGCATCCAACCAACAGGGCGTAAAACCTTTTACTTTTCCTACCGCACGCATGCGGGTATTCGTAAGCGAATTAAGATCGGTGTATTTGGCTCATCTATGACACTCGCCCAAGCTAGAGATCAAGCGTTAATTCATGCCGGTGAGGTTTCAGCCGGACAAGATATCCAAGGAAACAAAATTGCCGGTAGAACTAAAGCCAAAGAACAATTAAAGCACACACTTTCAGTATTCATGATGACTCAGTATCGCTCGTGGGCACTCGCCAATTTAAAAAGCGGACAACAAACAGTAGACAGTAGACAGTAGACAGTGTGACCCGCTCCTTTCCTGACTATCTCAGTCTACCTATATCAGAAATTACTGTTAAACAGGTTGAACGTTGGCGCACCGAAAAACTGATGAGTGGACTTAAAGCCAGCACCATTAATCGCGTCGTAAATGCGCTTCGAGCCGTGCTTACGAAAGCGGTTGAATGGGGCATTCTGGAAACGCATCCTCTTTCAAAATTAAAAGTATTAAAAATCGATGCGGGAATTAAAGCCCGTTATCTTTCTGACGACGAAGAAAAACGCCTTTACCACGCCCTGAAAGAGCGAGACAAAGAACTTAAGGCGGCCCGCACCCGTGGCAACAATTTTAGACAAGAGCGCGGGTATCCCCTACTACCGGATTTAAATGGCTTTGCTTACGCAGACCGGATGACAGCGTTAATCATATTGTCTCTGAAAACGGGCATGAGGCGAGGAGAGCTTTTTGATCTACTCTGGAACGACGTAGATTTTGAATCAGTTAATAACTGTTCGTGGGGAAACAGCTATATCAAGCAAAACACGGCATATACCGTTAAGCCCGACCGCCTTGGATACCCTAAAAAGCTGGCGCAATCAGTCAAATATTGAGCTCGCTCGTGTATTTCCATCAGGTGATGGGGGAAGATTGGATAATGTTAAACGCTCTTGGATTACTATTTTAAAAAGCGCTAAGATTCAAAACTTGCGCTGGCACGATATGCGTCATGACTTTGCTTCAAAGTTGGTTATGAAAGGCGTGCCTCTCAATACCGTAAGAGAGCTGCGTGGTCATTCAGACCTTAATACTACATTACGCTATGCGCATTTGGCGCCAGATCACAAAGCAGATGCTGTAGCTCTTATTGGTTGAATTGCTCAAAACTCAAATGCGTTTTGCATATTGTTAACAAAAGGAAATATTGAAATGTCTAAAACTTTTTCACAGTACGCCGTAGATAAAATTAAAGATATTCTCGCAAACCACTCAGATCATGTAGGCAGCCAGCTAAAAATTTCTAACCCCGCAAAATATAAAAACTTCGTTTCCAGCGACTGTATTACCATGGCCATTTGGGTGTTAAAAGATGCTTTCACCAAAACGGGTAATCCATCAGTGGCTCAGCGAGTTGGTGGGCTAGGTGAAAAAGGCACTGAACTAGCTAAATTTTTGATCGACACAAGATTCTGGAAAGCGATTTACTACAATCCCGATGTTAATCATCCAGCTGATGGGAACAGTGAACATATTGTTAGCTATTACAACCAAGTTAAAAAAACCTGCACATATAGCGCTTCCAGAGTCCCTATA
Organism: uncultured Cellvibrio sp.; assembly: GCA_946886255.1. The sequence continues at coordinate 1,826 of CAMPIG010000077.1, forward strand.
TCCCGCAAAGTAATTAATTACAAACCAAGCGAGACAAAGGTCACTTCTTATCTAGATCTCACTAAGAAAAATGAAGTTAGCTACAATGAATTAAAGCGAATTCCCTTCGGACTTGGTATGTCCAGAGGGGGAACGCATGTATGGCTTTTTTCTTTTGGCAAAGTATATGAATCACATTGGGATAGAGAAGCAAACAATGGCTTATACACCGCGATAGAGCTAAGCGCGTTCCCTTGGCTATCGGGAATTATTGTAGTGCCGCCAGATGCCCATTATTTATTGCCACTATCAAAAGTTGAATGTAACTGAGGCTAATATGAAAAAATTGCTATCTCTACGCTTGTTTTTCTTCACAATTTTAATATCGATAACATTTGCTTGCTCAAGCCAAAATGTAATAACGAAAAGCCAATCTAATTTAGAGGTTTATGAAAATATTGAAAGCGAAATAGCCCTTCGCCCATGGGAAACTCAAGGATTAGGCAAAGTCATAGGGAAAGAAATTCTAACTGTTTTAAAAACAAAAGATAATTCCGGTGATGTAGTCGTTTTGCGGTGGTCGGACAAAGGCACCACATTTAGTGCAGAAATTTATAGAAGTAAGCCTGATGATATCGAGCATTCAACTTGGTCACTCGTCTCTGATGACGAAGAAAAAACCCTCGCTTATCAGTACGGAGATTTGTACATGATTCACCAGCTGATACCGGGCAAAGATGGTGGCCAAAAAACTCAACTTTTTAAACTACCTAGTCGTTAGCTACCTGTACGCGTATAGACTGCTATGGATATTCCTAACGTATGGGCTTCACTTCTGGTGTCCGCCGTCTGCGATGCGGTTTTGTATCAAGAACAACTTTTAACGAGCGAAACTTTACGCAACCGAGCGGATTACGAAGAACACCATTTACAACTTACTCAGTTTTTCAAGTAGTATAAATTGGTTGAAACCGAAGCTGGCATATCGTTAGAAAAGCTACTCTAAAAACTCGACCCGTTAGCTACTGGTACTCATCAAATCAAGGCTCTTATGCTTGTAAGAATATTTTTGGCGATCATTAATTTGGTGGCTGAGCTTTTATCATTATTTCCGATTATTTTGCATTTTCCCATTTGCAGCTTCATGGCAAGCTCATAGACGGGGAAATTGTAGATACGTTCGGCCTTATGGATATTGTCATTTTGGTAGTTTCTGCGGGCGCATGGATTGGCTTAATGAGCGCCGCCCTGGCGGCACTAAATTGGAAGAAGCTTCATGTTTTCGAAAAGAGCGTAACACTGAGCATACTGCCCCTACTTACAACAATTTTTATTTCAGCCGCAAGCGCCTAGCTTAGGCAAAGTCCTACCAAAGCCGGTCATATCGAATTTATTCATGCTCCAAATATCGTCCGCCCTTGGCTTTTTCAATTAACGAACCCGCGTTTCTACCGTTTATTTCGCTCGTCTTTTCATTCAACTTTCACTCTCCTTCATTGTTAAGCACTGATTTTCATCCGAAGCGTCACCCTTTTTACTGCAATTCAAAGAATTTTTTTTCATCCTAAATTCCAAGCGAAGTTCAACCGAACTCATCCCAATAGTTAAGCGAACTGTGACCGAACTCAACCTAAAATCAACCGAAATAACGAAATTTTATTGCTTAAAACTGGCTTTTTCGTTTAATTATTTTTAACCGAACTCGCAAAATTTTCATTGACAGGTCAAGCGAAACGGGTTGTAAAGTCCACATCCAGTGATGACAACTGGAGCCCCATCATGAATAACAAAATACAAGCAAAAGCATTTACCGAAATCGAAGCCTCGCAATACATAGGCATGAGCCGATCTTTTTTAGCTCAATCACGTATGGACGGCAACCGAGATAACCGCACACCCGCCCCACCCTTTATCAAGATCGGGCGCTCCGTCCGTTATCTGCGAGAAGATCTCGACCGCTGGCTTGATAATTTTATGAAGCTTGAACACCTTGGGCAACACTAAAGGTGCGCTATGTCTCTTTGGATTGATAAAGCCCTGGATTTGACCGAAGGCTATGGAACCCGTGAATGCCATCTCTTCCGGCAGCGGATCTTCACAACACACTCATTCGTCGCGCTTCCCCTTGCCGAGGCGTATGTACGCACAGCAAAAGCAAAGGGGTATGTCGAGGCTAATAATCAACTAAGGCAGTTTCATGAGCGCCTGATTCTAGGGCCAAGCTTCCAAGGCATTTACATTGACTCGCAAGACGAAGATGTTAAGCGCTTTGCCGAACATCGGTCGCTACAAATGAGCGGACTTTTCGGTCGCTACACAAAACGAGTGGGTTTACGCAAAGCGGCTAAGCGAATAGAAGTTCGGTTGCGGACCTATGGATTTCGGTTGCCCTTAACCGAACTAAGCGAAGCAAGCGACCCTGCATGGTGGCGAAGGCAAGTAAGAAAGCGCCAAGAGGTCGGTTTGGAAAGCGTCTGCATTGATCTTGGTTTGGTTAACCTAACCAAAGGCAAATACGCGAGTAACCATTGTGTAGAGAGAAAAACCAAACAATGGCACCGCAACGAGGAAATATTGGCTTCACTGGAAGCTGAGAACGATCTAGGGCAAGTGTTCAATCTACTGGACTTGTACAAGCGCGGAGTATCCAATCTTGTTAATCGTCGTCATGAGTTAATGACCCGGATTTCTGGCTTTGAGGGTTACGCGAAAGATCAAGGGGACGTAGGTGTTTTCTACACCCTTACCGCTCCCTCTAAGTATCACGCATACCACTCGAAGCCCTGCGTTCCAAATGCTAAGTACCAAAGCGCCACACCTGCCGAAACTCAAGCCTATTTGAATACCCTCTGGACCCGCACCCGTGCAGCTTTCATGCATGCGGGAGTTAATCCGTACGGCGTGCGTGTAGTGGAACCGCACCACGATGGCACGCCTCACTGGCACCTGCTGTTATTTATGGCTCCGCATGAGGTGGAGGCCATAACAGATATTTTCCGCCGCTACGCTTTGGCAGAAGACAGCGACGAAGCCGGCGCTGATCGTCACCGTTTTCAAGTCGAGCATATCGACCTCAACAAAGGTTCTGCTGTTGGTTACATCGCTAAATACATAGCAAAGAACATAGACGGGGAATGTGTAGGCGCAGACCTCTATGGTGAAGATGCAGTCGCGGGCGCGGTGCGCATACGAGCTTGGGCATCAAATTGAAGCATCAGACAGTTTCAATTCATCGGCGGCCCCAGCGTTACCGCTTGGCGAGAAGCTCGCCGCTTTGCATCATCCAAAGCCGCAGAGAAAACGCTAGCCCGCATCGGGAGCGAACACCTCACGTCAATTATTGAAGCCTGCGACAAAGGCGACTTCAAAGCATTTATCGAACTGTCTGGCGGTGCAACTGCTGCGCGTAAGGATCAGCCGCTTAGGGCTTTTCATGTTGCGAAAGAAACGACTAACAAGTACGGGGAAGCGATCAAAAAGCTGATCGGACTTTGCTATCAGGGAATTGAAGAAATTAAAACTCACTTGCGGGAGTGGATTATTCGCCCTGTTGACGTAAAAAAACAAAGTGGGGATTTTGGGCTGGGGGGTGCTTTAGGTGGCGCGAAGGCGCCGCCCTTGGAGTTCTGTCAATAAGTGTAGATATTTACGTTGTGCGTTAAAAAGGTTTAATCTGTGGCTCACAGAAATTATGGTTGTTTCTATTGGCGAAGTAATAGGACAGGCGAGCACCGCGGGTGAGGTGTGCCCGGATAAATACTAAAGCTCACTCGTTGAGACGTAACGGGAGCTTGATTTCCAAAAAACTCAGAGAAATGAAAAAAATAAGATCTTGCGGTCGATGAGTCGGTAATGTTCCCGCTCATACTCGTTCCCCCACCTGAATATTGAGTCGGATATCTAACTATGGTCCCCTCTCTACGCTCAGTAGTTGCGTAGCAGAGAAGATCACAATTTTCCAGTAGGGCATCTGCCGTAGGCCTACCATATGGATCGAGCTGAATGCAGCTTCTAACCAAATTCCAGAGCTCGTTCTCTAACAACTCGGTGTTCTTGTGCTGCCCAAACCACCTCGGCTTTTGAATGTCAATATGCCCAGTATGCTTCAACTGCGCTACCTTCATAATCGCAGCTCTGCCGTACCCAAACGGAGGCTCGCCCACCAACAGTTGATATGCGATACATCCTAGAGCCCATATATCCATTGGTTTACCTGCGCTCCGCCAATCTACCCAGCATTCGGGGGCTAAATATGGTACCGCTCCAAGAAGCGTATTAGATGTAGTTAACGTCGACTCATCCTTGTCAAACAACTCCATCTCAGCTTCGATTTCATTCTCAGCCAATTTCGCAATTCCAAAATCTGTTAATTTTATAATGCGCAAATTTAAGTCGGATGAGACCATAATATTACTAGGCTTTAAATCGCGATGACAGATCCCGACCCTATGGGCTTCGTGCAATGCTTTAATGACGTGATGAATAACATGCGCAGCCAAAGAAGGATCCATGTACTCAAAATCAGACTCCAAGCGTTTAGCCAAGTCCATTCCAGGAATAAACTCTTCAACTAAGAAAGTTAGATCTTCATCTTCAAAATAATCGAAAGTTGCGGCAACATTTGAGTGATTAACTCTAGCGCCCATTTCAGCGCCACGTCGAAAACGTCTATCCCTAACCTCTTGCTTAGGCGTTTTGATAACAGCCTCCCTGCCTAAAGCTAGATCGAAGCATCGATAGACCTCCTGCATTCCGCCCGCTGCATGAAAATTTCGAATTTCGTACCGATTTAAAAGTATATGACCAGGAGAAAAACGCGGAATACTCACAATACCACCTCAGGATGAGAAGAAGAGAAGGTCACCCACTGTCTTCCACTACCTAACTGTGGAGAACCAAAAGTGAGCACGCATGAGCCATGGAGAGTCGATCCGGCAGCCGCAGGCACATTGTTGATGGTAACCGCGCCAGCGGTCTCAACAACGTGAAAATCAAATCCGTCATATGCAACCTTGAGAAGACCTAACTCTCCAATCTTTATCTGCACACGAGGCCGCTCCTTCGACAGCTCAATTATCGTCTCCCTTCCTTGAACGAAAATTCCTTTATGACGATCACGTAATAAATGTTTTGCAAAAAGATGAGTAAATGCTTTCGCAGAAGGACGTTGTTGGGGGTCTGGATGTAAGCATCGGTCAATAACATCCACAACATCCTGAGGAAGAAGATCTTGCATCACCGATGCAATCGAAGGTGCCAAGCACTCGTGCTGGGGGGGGCGTTGGAATAGAGGTGGAGGAAGATTATTGGATGCCAATGCCCATGCACAAATACCAAGAGCGTACATATCCATCTCTTTAGATATTTTTGCGCCTATCTTATAAAGCTCAGGAGCAGCATAAATGAAAGTACCTCTGTTATGACGCGTATAGTAATTATCGTCTGCTACAGAAATCCCGAAATCAAAAAATTTAACGATATTTGAGGAAGAACTTTTTACATTGTCTAGCTTAATATCCCTATGAATTATTCCGGCATCATGAAGATCACTGATTGCGGACCCCATCTGATAAAGAATTTTTATATATTCTAAGGGATTGTGGCCGGCCTCTAAATAAAACTCGTTGTAATCTCGCCCCTTTAAAAGTTCTATTATTATTCCGACCACATTCCCTGCTTGATCAAAGATTACATCATATATCTCAACCACATGGCGTGATCGAGCACGTGACAAAGCTCGAATTTCATTCTTAAGCTGGTCATTATCTTTGCTATTACGCATCGCCTTGAACAGCACAGTTCTACCTAGATATGTATCACATACCTCTTGAACACTACCAAAGCCACCTTCGATGGCAGTCGCCGTAATTGGCTGATACCGATTTGGAAGCATGTGTTCCGTCCTTGTCGTTTCAAGTTTCTGAGGAGTCAGAATCTATGGATATCTCGATCTTTGGTCGAGGTTTGTTAGCAGCTGCTTTTGGATCGAAGCCAGAGCCATCAGTGATATTAAGATCTAATTGGGGCTGATTCCGCTTCAGTTTGGTTTTTTTTCGTTCCGATGAACCGCGCCGCGCTTTCTTCTCCGCTAAACTATGTTGATCTGGCGACGAGTTTTTATTTAATGAGAATTTATTTATATACGGATCAGCAGGTTCACAGATAACTAATTTGGTATCCCCGTACCAAATTGTTATCCATATTTTCTTGGAAGTAGATCTAGCGGAATTTTCGCTAGCTTTGATAAGGTTGTTGATATCTTGAATCGCGATGATCGAGACATTATCGCCTCCTCCTGCCCAATTCGCGATAGTTGTCACCCGCTTCACAGCTTCAACCGCTGACGGGGCATATTTGACAACAGCGCTAAATCCATCGGGAGCCATTTTCCATGCCCCATCAGATGCCATAATTATGCCAGTGGGAAAATGCTGTTGATTAAAAATTCGAATTTGTAATTCTTTAGCAGTTCGTCCCGTTTCGCCGATAGCTTGAGACAAGCTATCGCCCAAACCTCGAGCTTTGAGGGCGGAGACATCCATGTCCGGAAAATCCTTCAATTCATTTTCAAGAGTATCGTCACGACTAATTTGAGAGAATACATGTTCTCCGGCAGACCAAGAGAAAATCCGACTATCACCAATATTTGTTGCAGCCACCTCCCCTCTTGAGGAGGCCAAGAAAATACTAGCGGTAGTTGCTCCTCGTCCACTGAGTTCACGTCTCACCACATTGTCCGTCGCTAAAACTAAGTCGAGTAAAAGTTTCTGCAGAGCTTGGCCAGGAGGCGCAGTGGCTAGCTCTCCCAAAAATGCAGTCACCACCAAAGTGGCCGCAACATCCCCCATTTCGGAGCCCCCAACTCCATCACATAGCAATGCAACAGAAAATTGCTCTCCAGCAGCATTTGTGACATGTGCGAAGACGGCGCGGTCCTCATTGCGAGATCGTTTCAAACCCGGATGAGTACCAATTGCACCACCAAAGTTATCTAAAACCTTTGTCAAAGGGCCATGCGACGATACCCGCATTAGTTCTGAAAATATCTCCTTGCAGAAAGGCAAAGATTTATAGAGCGTTTCAAAGATGGTAGGCATGTTTGTTCTTCACATTTTTAATTTCCGACAGGGCCAATAATCTCACCATTATTAAAGTACATATGTCGAAAAGATTCCCTTGCTCAATTACTGTCAGATTGTGTAGAAAAAATCCAATGATAACAAGCATGTTACAGATAGCTATTCTGACGTAACTCATTTTGGACTTAATGTGGACTTAAATCGCAGAAACAAAAAAGCCCGCTCGAAAGCAGGCTTTTTAAGTCGTTGATTTACAACGGATATTTGGTGGAGCTAAGCGGGATCGAACCGCTGACCTCAACACTGCCAGTGTTGCGCTCTCCCAGCTGAGCTATAGCCCCAAGGTATTGCTTTGGCTTCGTCCTGAAGCGGGGCGCATTGTATCACCAGACTTTCGACTGTCAAGCGTCCGGCGCGGCTTCTTCCGTGGCTTGGCCCAAGGCGCTGTAGACCTTTTCCAGGTCTTTTTGCTTGTTTTTGCCAAACCCACCCAGGGCATTAACGGCATGGCGCAGGCGGGCGCGGCTCATGTCGGGGCCGATGATGACCATGGAGTCCATGACCGAGAAGGAGGCGGTGGTGCCGGCGATGGCGACGAAGATCGGCGCCAGGGCGTCCTTGAGTTTGATGCCCATTTGTTCGGCCAGCAGTTTGAGTTCGTTGAAGATCTCGTCCCGCTCCCAGGTGCGCAGGGCTTCCATGCGCCAGAGGGCGAATTGCAGCAGTTCCTTTTGTTTGTCGACTGGCAGCTTGTTGGCGGCGAAGTCGGCTTCGGCCAGGTTCAGCATGCCGGATACCAGGAAGCTGGCCAGCGGGGCGAAGTCGCTCAGGGTGTTCATGCGCGGTTGGGCGTGGGGCAAGGCCTGTAGCAGCATGTCTTTATTAAAGGCCCATTGATGCAGGCGCTCGGCGAGTTGTTCGATGGTGAAGTTTTCGCGAATCCACAGGCTGTTGAGCCAGCTGAGTTTTTCCACGTCAAAGATCGGGCCGCCGAGGGAGACGCGGTTGATGTCGAAGTGTTCCTGCATTTCGGCAAGGGTGAATTTTTCGCGCTCGTCGGGCATGGACCAGCCCATGCGGCCGAGGTAGTTGAGCATGGCTTCGGGCAGGTAGCCCATGCGCTTGTAGTACAGGATGCTGGTGGGGTTTTTGCGTTTACTGAGTTTGGATTTATCCGGGTTGCGCAGCAAGGGCAAGTGGCACAGCACCGGCGCTTGCCAGCCGAAGTATTCGTACAACTTCAGGTGCTTGGGCGCGGAGTTGATCCACTCTTCACCGCGAATGACGTGGGTGATTTCCATCAGGTGGTCGTCGACCACGTTGGCCAGGTGGTAGGTGGGCATGCCATCGCCTTTAAGCAACACTTGCATGTCCACCTGCGACCATTCGATTTCGATCTTGCCGCGCAGCATGTCGTCGATAACGCAGACGCCCTCCTCCGGAATTTTCATGCGGATTACATAGGGCTCACCTGCGGCCAGGCGGCGTTGCACTTCTGCGTCGGACAGCAGCAAACCACGACCGTCGTATTTCGGGGTTTCGCCGCGCGCTTGTTGTTCGCGGCGCATCTCGTCCAGCTCTTCGGCGGTGGCGAAGCAATAGAAGGCGTGGCCTTTAGCAACCAGTTCTTCGGCGTATTGGCGATACATGCCCATGCGTTCACTTTGGCGGTAAGGGCCATGGGGGCCGCCGACGTCCGGGCCTTCGTCCCAATCCAGACCGAGCCAGCGCAGGCTGTCCAGGATGGCCTGTTCAGACTCTGGCGTACTGCGGGTTTGGTCGGTGTCTTCAATGCGCAGTAAAAACTGGCCACCGTGTTGGCGCGCGAAGCACAGGTTAAAAAGCGCAATGTATGCGGTACCGACATGTGGGTCGCCGGTGGGGGATGGGGCAATACGGGTACGAACGGTCATGGTGCGCCTTTTTGTTCATGGGTTGGAACGAGGAAAAGGCGGGCATTATACGCATTAAGCCTGCGTCGTTGGGAGTCGCCGCAGGCGTGGAAGTATTCCTTTGATCGATGTCAGGTCCTGAACTGGCCGACCAAACGCTGTAACTCAATGCCCACCTTGGCCAATTCAGAGCCCGATTGATGGGAAAGTGCCGCGTACCTATTGGCAGATTCGGTCTCTTCGGCAATGAAATGCATACTTTGGTTGATGGACTCGATCACCTCGGTTTGCTCTTCCGCTGCGGTGGCTATCTGCAGTCCACGCTGATTAATAGTGCCGACTTGTTGCCCGATGGCACTCAAGGCGTCAGACGTGGCATGAACCATTTGCACTGACGTGTCACCTTTAAGCAAGCTGCGTTTGATGGAATCACTTGCTGCTGTCGTGCTGCTCTGCAGACGCTGGATCATCTCCTGGATTTCCTGAGTAGAAGCCTGGGTACGCCCAGCCAATGCACGAACTTCATCGGCCACTACAGCAAAGCCACGACCTTGTTCTCCGGCACGTGCTGCCTCAATAGACGCGTTAAGCGCGAGGAGGTTAGTTTGCTCCGCAATACCGCGAATTACGTCAGAGACAGCGCCTATTCCGTTAACGTCCTGCTGCAGCTTTTGCAGCTCATCGGTGTTGCGCTTGACCTCGCTCGACAAGGCTTGAATATTATCAATGGATTTTGTGGCAGTTGACTGCGCATCTTTCGTGGTCGACTCAGCGATGTTGGCAGCCGCCGCCGCATCCTGAGTGCTGCGAGCAACTTCGACTGCCGACGCAGCCATTTCGTTGATAGCGCTGGCGATTTGCAAAGTTTGTTCACGCTGCTTATCAAGCGAAAGATGCGTGGCATTGGTATTACTTGATACCTGCTGCCCGATGTTTGCGACCTGTTCTGTCAGTTGCTGAATGCGTTGAATCATGCCGTGAATCGCTTCGATGAAGGTATTAAACGCGGTAATGACAGCGCCGATCTCGTCATTGCTGGTGCGCGTCAAACGGCGAGTGAGATTACCGCCTCCATGCGCTATCTCCTGCAGACTGCGGACCAGTTCATTCAAAGGCGCAATGGTTTTGTTGGCCATGTATATCGCAAGCAGGGCGATCACGGTTAACAAGATCAAGGCCGCACCGAAGATCCAGGCCAGAGTAGTGCGAATATGTTCATCGGCAATTGCACGCGCAGAGGCCACGGCCTGGTCAATACCGTCGATGTAGAACCCGGTTCCGATCATCAGATTCCATTTCTCCAGCCAAACCGCGTAGCTCAGCTTCGGATAGGCGGTATCGCCCTGCCCTAACCGTGGAAAGTGATAGGTGACGAAACCTCCGCCTGCCTGGGCTTGGCTCACCAGTTCATTAATCAGGAATACACCATTCACATCTTTGTAGTTGCGAAAGCTCTCCCCTATGCGGGCCTTGTCGCTGCCCGAAAAGACTCGAACCGAGGAGCCGTCGTAGCCGAAGTAATAGCCATCACTGCCATACTTCAGCTGACTCAGTAACCTAATAGCCTCCAGCTTTTGCAACGAGTCACCGGGCGGCGCGGCATCATAAAGCGGTTTAATGAGAGAGGTCGCCACATCTAGCGAATGGCGCAGCTCCGTTTTGTGGGCGCTTATTAAAGTCTCCCGCAGTATCTCCATATCTTTATCGACAATACTGTGCATGCGGGAGCCAACTAGTGCCAGCAGCACTACCAAAATGGCGACCCCTGGGATCACCCCAAGAGAAATAAGTTTATATTTCATCGACATAGAACGCATTTACCACCCCCGCCACCTATAACCACTAAAAGTATTAATAGGTAGTTTATGTCGTATTCGTGAAACAGCCAGGAGGCGTGAGGACTATTACTATTATTGGCGGTGCATTTATCGGGGATGTGGAATATGCGACAGCATGGACAGGAGACGAGATTCGAAGCGAGACCCGCGGGTGGCAGCTCAGCCACCCGCAGCACCTCAGTGGCCGTATAACTGCATACTCAATTCCTGATCCCAATAAGCCGCTTCGATCTTGTGGCCCTCGGGGTCGCGAACGTAGCAGCCGTAGTACGGATCACCATACAGAGGACGAGGTCCGGGCGGGCCATCGCAAGTGGCGCCGGCCGCAATGGCGGCATCGTAAAAGGCATGAACCTCTTCTTTATTGTTAGCGAAGAAGCCAATGTGAAAACCGTTGCCGACGCTGGCCGATTTGCCGTTGATCGGCACCTGCACCCAAAACTCGGGATACTGTTTGCCGTAGGCTACAGCGTCCGGGTGCTCCATGATGATGCCGATACCCAGGCTGGGTAAAACCGCGTCGTAAAACGCCTTGGCGCGGGCAAAGTCGTTAGTGCCTATAGAAAGGTGAGAAATGATGCTGGGGTTATCGTTGCTCATAATTCCCTCACTGAGGTTGGTGAATATTACTTTCGCGATAAGGAGATGGGTTGATAACTGCCCATCTCCGCCTTGATGCCCAGCCGTGCAATCAGCTCTTGCGCGTTAAAGCCGGTTTGTTGGTGCATGGCTTTTACCGCCGTGCGGGCGTTGTCGATAGATTGCTGATCTTCCCATTCCACCAGCGTCACCACTCGGATAGCCTCATCAGATACAGGTTGTTCGAGCAGGAAATCCTGAATAAAACCAGACTGGTTTCGTAAGAGTTGATGGGTATTGTTTACTTTGGTGAGAAACTCATCGCGCACACCGACCGGCACGATGAATGTATCCAGGCGATATTTACGCCCTTGAGCAGATGATTGAGCCATGATGCGCATCCTTATGGATATGATGTAACACCTGCAGCTTAAACCCACCGTTTGACAGAAGGCGTCAGGAGTCTTTCGCCCACCACACCATGTAATAACGCAGTTGGTGGTTACTCGCAAAGAGGCACAGACGGTTTACTACCAGCTCTACGGCGATGAGGCCACCAGAGTCATTACGGTATTGCAATCCATTTATTATCCGACCGAATAGCGAACATTGAGGTAACAACATGAACCAC
>CAMPIG010000078.1 GCA_946886255.1 uncultured Cellvibrio sp.
ATCGTACCAGCGTTCCGATGTGACGTTGACATTTAACTTTGTATCACCAACCTGTGAACCGGGTTCGAAATACCCCTGAGCGGAAAGGCCGGGAAGGTCATTGGTCAGAAAGAGCTTCTCTTCAATGCGGTCATTGGTTACTGGCTCAGCCAGCAGGCTCTTAAAGGTACGCTCGATGGTTTTGTCGGAATAACGCTTATTATTTTGAACCTCTACCTCGCCCAGTTCGCCCAACAGCAGCGTCAATGTAACCACACCATCGCGCACATGTTGCTGCGGAATATAAGCCTTAGCCAGTATAAATCCGCGCTCTCTGTAATATCGTGTAATTGTGTTTGCAACGGTTTCGATCATTCCCAGTGTAATACCGCGCTGACGGCGTTGTTCGCGAATCAGAAATACCAAGCGCTGTACTTCCAACGGGCCTACGTGGCGCCCTTCGGTCTCCTTTTCGATTTCGGCTATCAGATCTGATACCTCACTCAACTCGTCAATGCTGTATCCGGAGTCCAGTAACTCACCCTCATCCATCATGTCAAATCGAATCGATTCCACCTGTTCAATGATGCTTTCACGGGTAATGCCCAAGTCAGGATATTCGATCAACCCCTGAATGCGGAACTCTTTAACATTAAGGCGCGGACCTGCCTGGGGGTCCGGGTCACGCTCTCTAACCGGTGGGATATCCATATCGAGCAACATGCTGTCCCGCTCAAATTCCGGCACTTCCGTTGTATCCGGCATTTCCAGAAAGGCGGCGGCAGCTGTAGCGGAACAGAATGACATTATCAAACCAAACAGGCTGCCAGTTATTTTTGCTGTCCATTTCAATCGGGGAAAAAGCGATATATCTTCCGAATGGTGTGCTTTTTGTTGATACATGTAAAATCAAACTCACAATTTAACTATTGTTAATCAGGAATGAAAAATCCCATAAAAATGCGCGAACCTGCAGGCAGCAACGATTATTCATCATCATAATATAACTGGTCACGAGGCAGAAGAATTGAGATGTCATCATAGAAATAGTTGCGCACACTGGTGAAGATGGCAGGATTCACTTCTTCAAGCGTCTCAACCGCAACCAATTGCTCGTTGCCTGACGCCAACAAGTCGGACAAATTCCCCTGAATGGTGGACGTATTTTCTACGAATTGCGGTGCAGTATCAAAGCCCCATAAAGGCGACCAGCTTCTCAAACCACCAATAAATAATGAATCCTTCACATAAATGACCAAAGGCCTTCCCGGACTGCCGATATTACCGGTTGGTGCAATCAACGCTGCATTGCGAGCAATGAGGTCAGGATTATCCAGATTAGGTGAATTGATTGCAGTCAAATCACCCTGCGCCACATTGATTGTTAACGTGCCAATATCGTAATTGGCATTCATGGTACCGCCTGCCGCTCTTGCATCCGGCTCATCTCGGTGGAAAAGCAAACCGTTAGTATTATCAAGCGTAACGCTACCGGACAGATTATTGAAGACGATATTCCCATTGGAGCGAAGCCGATCTACTGTGACTTCCTGGCTATTCTGCAAGCGAATATCACCCTGGTTATTGCTAACAGACAATTCACTTACCAGCGTTTCAATTACGTCACTGGTGCCAATGCCTGTCTCGGCATCGATCACCACCCGTTGAGCAGTTACGTTGATGCTCTCCCCATTGCTGTCGGTCACCGCACCACGATGTGCCGTTAAGGTGACAGTGCCAGCTTCGGTTTCCATTCCGGTAACCGCAATGTTAGCTGCCCGATAGGTAATATTTCCGGAAGCTCGTGTTTCGCTATTGCCTGTCATTACCAGGTCACCGTCAACATCAACTGCAATATTACCTTGCTGTGACTGTAGGGCACCCTGTTGCTGTAAGGCCCCAGTAGCTGAAACGATATTGATGCCCGCTTGCCCCGATAGATCACCTCCAAGATTAATATTTCGGCCTTGAATGTCTATTGAGCCTACGCTCGCAACAACGTCTTCATTAAACTGGATATTGCCTAGGGCCCCGATCGAAATATTGTTGGCCGCATTTATACCGCGTGCAGTTACATCTGTTGCTGAATTTAGCTGGATGGAGCCCGTAGCTGTAGTCAAACTCACACCCGAATTCATGGCAAAGCTAGAACCTGTTATGTTGATATCTCCGTTAGCCGTGGACAAATTGCCTTGTTGGGTAACTGCACCACCCTCTACACGGATGCCATTTTCAGCCGTGAGCGTGTTCGTGTTTAAAGCACCACCCGCAGAAACATCAATGTTACCAGCTTGGATTGCGTAGGAGCCGTTCATGAGCAAGTCCGTGCCTGCATCCAGGGTGATAAGGTTATTTGCAGTAATATTGGCGTTCTGAACCAGGTTTTCGGCCGCTGTAAGTCGCACGTCCGTACCGGCGATGATCAGGCCATTTTGCACAATACTATTTGCGTTAACAGAAACGGCTTGGCCATTCGTGGTGTTAAGTTCTCCATTCAACACGGCTTCACCTTGTGTATTTAATTGAATGCCTGATGCAAGAATATCGCCTGCAACAGAGAGGCTTTGTCCGGCAATAGTGGTTTCACCAGCCACATCAATATTGCTGGTCAATGTAACAACGCCTTGACCGCCATTTACTATGAGGTTATTTGCCGAAATAGCACCATTAGCATTGATGCCTTGGGCGTTGATATTAACTGTTCCAGAAGCATCTACCCCGATGAGGCTAAGCATATCGATATTGTTGAGCGATACTCCCGCTGCAGAACCAATCTGCACCGAATTAAAATTGTGTTCACGGTTGGCCAGATTAATATTGCCGCCCGATGCGAAATTCGACAATCCGCTAACCTCAATTAAGCCGCTACCGTTAATAACCCCATTCGAATTGACATTTAATTGTCTTGCACTGATATTGGCAATGTTGGTGGCCGTCAGATTGCGCAAATTAATATCGTCTGACGCAGATAGATTCAGGATGCCGCTTAATGCATTTTCTTTATCCAGAATTAAATTACCATTGGTGGAGATTACATTAAAGCCTTGCGCAGAAGATAACGCGATAGAAGATGTAAGATCACCATCAAGCCGTAAGTCAATTAACCCATTGGCTGAAAACTCACTGATATTTAAGGTGTTTTGCTCATTGAGATAAACGGCGCCGCTGGTGGATCTTATATACAGGTCATTGACGTTAATATTAATGCGATTATTTTCGCTACCCACGGCGGCGGTCCCGTCCAGGCGCAAACCTGCAGCAACAATTGAACCGCCCGCTGTAGAAGACACCTGCGCATCCTGAATGGTTAGTAATTGCGGAACATTAACCGCACCACTGACGATGACCTGATCATCTGATGATGCGGCAACCAACACATTATTCTTGTTGTTATAAATTACAGAGGTCGTTTCGTTAAATGTATAAGCGCGATTGCGCAACACAATATTGTCAGCCCCCGCCGCTGCATTTATCGTTAACGATGTTGCAGTTGTACTGTCAAGAATTCCGGTGACATCGGAATAGCTGATGGTATAACCATTGTTTGTACTATCCAGATAACGCAGTTGTCCATTTCGTGCTGAGGTAAATGCGTGTTGAGCAGTAAAACCTGCACCACCACCCGTTGCGGTCAGACTGTTATTGCCTGTTCCGCCAGAAAAATTTAATGTTCCTGTTGTGGCTGATGCAACAACGGTTTCCAATAGATCATCACCACCTTCACCGTATATACCACCAGAGATCACAGCATCACCCAAGGTGAAAGTATCGTTGCCCATTCCGCCGGAAACGGAACCAGCCAGGCTGCCTTGCGTTAAATTGAACTGGTCGTCTCCTTCTCCACCAACCAGCGCTGAGAATCCTTCAAAAATAACGGTGCCATTAATGTTGCCGCTATTTTGTCCCATCAGATTCCAAATATTAGCCCCCTGACTTCTTATCGTGCTGTCCTGGTCATTACCAATAATCCGCTCAATGCCCCGGTACCCCAAGCCCGAATCGGCCAGAAATATGTCAACATTGCCTAACCGGCTCATATCAAGACTGTCTTCGCCACCTTCTGACTGGATAGAGCCGTCAATAAATCCATCCAGCGAACCTAGCTCGTAGAAAACAAACTGATCATCACCCGCACCGCCGACGAGGTTGCGAAAACCGATAAAATCAATCTCACTATTTTGGTTGTTCAGACTGCCGGTATTATTTCCAGATATAGACCAAATATTATTAGCATTACTTGCCAGCAAGGTGTTTACAAAGCTGTAATTGGCTTCGACGTGCTCCACGTTTATGATGCGCAGCTCGCCATCGAGTGTTGTATCTTCGGTCAATTGCAAACTGACGTCACGGTTTAAAGCGGTCAAATCCAGGATGTCGAATCCGGCACCCGCTCCGCCATCCATTACACCTGACAAACTGGCATTTTCGTTAGCGAAGATAAAGCTGTCATCGCCAGTCGTACCGGTCAGGTTTGCAAAGCCGGAAAACATCAAATCTGTATTCAGTGAACCTGCATTGGCATCAGTAATACGCCAAGCATTTATAGCTGCATCACTAACCAATTCGTTGCTGGCGTGGTTGTGTGCGGTCACCATTTCAATATCGAGGATATTAATATCGGCCAATGCTGTTTCGCCTACACCAACTACCACCGGTGTAGTGGCATTCAGCTGCGAAAAACTAACGGTATCAAGGCTTGTATCTGAACCGCCATTAATCACGCGCAATGGGCTTTCAAGTGAATGGACATTAAAAGTATCCAATGCTGTACCGCCAACCAGATTGGTAAAACCGGTGAAAGCAATTGCGCTGGAGTCTGTGGCTAGGCTGTTAGTGCCATTGGCATTGATATTCCAGGTGTTGGGGCTTTCGGCGCTGACTAATGTGCTATTCGTATTAGCATTGGCAGTGATACTTGTGAAGCCAAAAACCTGGGTAATATTTTGAATGGGGGCGACGGTGTCAAGATTACTTAAATCCACTGGAGCATTTTTAACATGTATGATCTGATCAACAATAGACGCCGATGGATTGTTAGAAGAAATCGCGGCATTAAACGTGTTGGTGCCCGCACCGCTATTGATATAACCCAATAGCAACCCATTTTTGCTGTCGACACGAGAAAAATTAAATTCATCGTTACCGGAGCCACCATTGAGAATATTAAAATTCTCAAAAGAAATTATCTTGGTCGATCCGTCACCCAAAGTGAGAGCAATCTGGCCGTCATTGATGCCATCTGTCACTGAGTCAAAGCTACCGATGGTCCAGACATTATTGCCGCTTGTAATACCGATAACGCTGTTAAATTGCGCATCAACTGAGCCGCTGTTATTACCGACCACACCTTCTATACCGTTGATGCCTGTCACGCCCAATGAGCCATCGCCACCAAGAGCAACAGTAACTTGGGAATTGGTGTTTGAATAATCCGCGAAGTCTATACCCTCGCCATCACCACCGTGGATTGTGCCCGCAATTGAACCACCAGTAATGACCTCGAAACGATCATTGTTTTCTCCTCCGCGCAGCTGACCGAAATTAACGAAGCGGGTGGTGCTTTCATAAGAAGGTGAATCAGCACGAGCGACGCTGCCTGCGTTTATATCGTCAATGGTCCAGATATACGCACGGTCGCTGGCACCATAGAGATAATTATTTTCGGCATCGATATCCGAAGCGGTAATCTGCTCCATATTAATGACGTGGAGATTGTCAGTATTGCTGTCAAAAAGCTCTACCGTGATTGCCTGATCGAGGACGCTGATATCAAACGTATCCTGAACCAAATTATTACCATTGGTTCCACCGTCTATCAAACCGGTAACATCGCTGTTTGTTGTGGTGAAAACAAAATTATCCTGGCCACTACCGCCAACAATATTTTCCATATCGGTGAATGCAAGATGCAATGTGACATCGGCAGCTGATAGACCTACACGTCCCCCGTCTACGCCGTCGATACTCCACTGATTTGTTTGATTCTGGCCTATCAATGTGTCTTCTGCGGTGCCACCTTCCAGAATATGAATGTTGTTAAACAGCGAAACATAATTGATAGCACCTTGGTTCTCAGTAAGACTGCCGGAATAACTTCCCGTTAATACCCAAGTGTTATCAACGTTTCTTCCTTTTATTGTGTTAGTTCCCGCTCCACCATCGATACCGTCGACTGTCCCGGCGTTATCAATACTGACGAAGATAAACTCGTCATCACCACCCTCGCCAACTAATGAATTGACATCGGCATTAATCGTAAAAATATCATTTCCATCACCGCCTTGCAGACTACCGTCAAATGCAACATTGATGATGAAGCGATCAACCACATCACCGCCCTGCAGTATTTGGATATCGGTAAAGTTGCCTACATAGGTTTCACCACTGGTTACGCCAAGATTGTTACCACTTGTGGCGACATTCCAGGTATTGTTGGTGTTGCGTGCAATTAATCTGTTGTCACCTTCCCCGCCGTCGAGACTATTGGTGATGCCATTATTGTTGAGGCTGGAGAAAATAAACTGATCATTGCCTTGCTCACCGAATAATGCATTAGCATATGCATTAATACCGAAAAGATCGTCGCCTGCACCACCGCGGATTTCACCATCGAATGCAGTATTAATTAAATAATTATCAACAGCACTACCGCCTTGCAGAACATCTAAACTCTCGAAGACAACGACATATTCTGCATTAGCGGAGTCAGCCAAGCTATTACCGACGTTAGTAATATTCCAATTATTGGTGGCATCACGCCCAACCAGGGTATCATTTCCGTCACCGCCATCAATAAGCTCAGCGCTGCCGGCATTATCTATGCTAGAAAAAATAAATTGATCATTACCACCTTCCCCACGTAAGGTTTCGGTTGCAGCATTGACAACAAACTGATCGTTTCCATCGCCACCCAAAATAATACCGTTAAAAGCACTATTAATATTGAATTCATCAACGACGCTGCCACCTTGCAACAGCTGGATGTCTTCAAAGGAAGCAACATAGGTGGTGCCATCAGTAATCCCCAGCAGGTTACCACTTGCTGCAATGTTCCAAGTATTAGTGAGGTTGCGCCCGACCAATGTGTTTTCGCCATCGCCACCCTGAATAATGGTGGCATTTCCTGCGTTGTTGGAACTGTTGAACAGGAATTGGTCGTTATCGGCTTCGCCAGCAAGAAGGTTAACTGTAGCATTGATATTGAAGGCATCATCGCCAGCGCCAGCAAATATGTTGCCACCAAAGTCGGTGTTTAAATCAAAGGTGTCAGTATTGTCACCCCCTTGTAATGTCTGAATATCGGTAAATGACTGAACGTAATTACTGCCACTACCAGTAACCCTTAAGCTGCTACCCGTGTCATCAATAAGCCAGGTATTAGCCGTGTTGCGTCCAACCAAAAAATCATTACCGTTTCCACCATTCAGAGTATTGGCACTACCGGCGTTATTAGCAGAAGAGAAAATAAATTGATCATCACCGGCTTCACCGGATAATGAATTGACGGCAGCGTTGATATTGAAGATATCGTTGTTGGTGCCGCCTAGAATAGTGTTGAATAAACTATTCTCGATATTGAAAGTATCTACACCTTCCCCACCTTGAAGCGTTTCGATTGCTACAATGCCACTAACATAAATATCATTACCTGCAGCTAGGGTGTTGCTTGTGTTCAAGCCCCACACTGTTGCCGTATTGCGACCCGCCAAGGTGTCATTACCGGTGCCGCCATCAAGGACGTTGGCGACTCCTACATTATTAATTCCTGAAAACGTGAATTGATCATCGCCTGATTCGCCGTATAAGTTATTAACCTCCGCATTAATATAGAAAATATCAGCATTGCCACCACCAGCAATGGTTTCCATATAGTTGCTGTTGATATTAAAGGTATCAATAGCATTTCCGCCCTGCGCCAGCTGGATGCTTGAAAAATTTGTAACATAAGGTGTACCTGAACCACTGATGTTCAGGCTATTAGCGCCACTTTCTAAATTCCAGATAGTTGCTGTGTGACGACCCCGAAGCGTATTTTCGCCACCACCGCCATCTATACTGCTAGCGCTTCCAGCATTATTGGTACTTGTAAAATCGAAATCATCGTCGCCATCTTCACCAAACAAACTAGCTGATGATGCATTAATAGTAAAAACATCAGCTCCTGCACCAGCATATATATTTCCACCAACGTCATTATCAATAACAAAGGTGTCAATGGCACTGCCGCCTTGAAGAGTTTGGATATTAGAGAAATTTTCTACATATATAAAATCGTCATTGGTAACTAGATAGTTCGCAGAAGCAGTTAACTGCCATGTTGTAGGGGCATTGCGCCCTCGCAATATGTTTTGTCCTATTCCTCCGTCAATGTATGTTGTATGGCCCCCATTATTTGCGCTGGTAAAATTAAATTGATCATCCCCATCCTGGCCAAATAATTCATCAACTGATGCATTGATATTAAAAACATCATCGCCAGCTCCACCGAGAATGTTTCCGGTAAAAGCATTATTGATGGTGAAATTATCTACATCATTACCACCCTGAATGATTTGAATACCGGAGAAGGATGCAACGTAAGTTGCGCCATTGGTAACACCAAGACTATTTCCCGCTCCTGAGAACTGCCAAGTATTTGTTGTATTTCTAGCAATTATTGTGCTGTCACCGTCAGCACCACCTGAAACACTCCCAGTAATAGATCCAGAATTCTCATGATCAAATGTAAAGATATCTGTACCAGAACCACCTTCCAGATTACTGAAATCAATAAAGGTTATACTTGAACCATCCGCGAGGTTAACTTCACCGTCATCCAACCCGTCTATTTTCGGATCACTCGCATCACTTGTATCAAAATCAAAGATCGTCCAGGTATTAGCTCCCGTTGCATTAGCCGTTTTTAATGTGCTGGTTGCCCCATTACCAATAAATTGCTCGATACCGCGCACGCCATTAAGAGTTGCTGTACCCAGAGTTACAACGACATTTTCAATGCCTGCAAAACTGATAGAATCGATTCCATCGCCACCATCTGCATCAACAATACTGCCATTGTTAGAGAATGAAAATTTATCAGAATCACTGCCCCCAACCAGATTTTCCATTCCTTGAAATTTAGCGTAGGGTTCCAATGGATTGGCAATTTCGTCGGTCACTTGTCCTTGATTTACACCATCAATAAGCCATGTGTTTGTTGTGTTACGGGAAATAAGGATATCCGTTCCATTACCACCGGTCACCGTACCTTCAATAATACCGGCGTTTAAAAATGTAAAATAATCACTGCCGGCTCCACCGGTAATATTCTGCATGCCAGAAAACTCAACGCGATCCGCGGAGCTGCCGTTAATTTGAACGTAGCCACCGTTTGAGGCATTAATTTGCCAGTCGTTAGTTTGATTACGTCCAACGAGAGAATCTGACCCACTGCCGATGAGTGTGTGAATATTGGTAAATTCAGCGATAGCGGAATCTGAGTCGTCTATCAGACCACCTTGACGACTACCGACGAGAGTCCAGGTGCTATTAGACGTGTTATTGGATAATGTGTTAACTGAAGAGCCAGAGCCGCCGTTAATCGTCCCGGTAATTGAGGCGCCGCCAACAATTGAAAAATTGTCGGCAGCCTCACTGCCAATTAAATTGGCAAAATCAATAAAGCGAATACTATCTCCATTGCTATTGGAGACCAGGCCATCATTTTCGCCATCAGCTTCTGCAACAATTTGCCCCACATCATTAACTTCCCAGGTATGGACGTCGGCCGCATCACCCTGGACCGTGATAGATCCCAGACCATTGCCCATCACGATGTCAGCATTCAAGACACCATTAATACTCTCGCCCAACACAATCGCAATATTCGCGTTGATATCCTCAGCGATACTGACAATGTTGTCATCGCCTACAGCATCCACAATACCGCTGTACTCTTCTTCCATGGCAAAGATAAAGGTATCTATCTGACTATTGCCATTAAGATTTTCTACGTCGGAAAAGGTCAGTAAGTAACTATCGGGAGCCGCAGTTTCCAATGTGCCTGAGGTGGGTGAACTCAACGTCCAGGTATTCAATAAATTATCAGCTTGTAGAGAATCGTCTGAAGCCCCACCATTGATTCGCGTTACACTGCCACCATTCAACGCAAATGTATCAACATCCGCTCCACCATTTAAAATTTGAATATTCTGAAAGTTGGTCAGATATATTTCTTCCGAGCCGGAAGATAGATCCGATATTGTTCCAGCATTGGTGCTTACAATATTCCACTGATTCTCAGTGTCACGCCCCGTAATAGTATTTTCTGTACCCGCACCGCCGGTGAGCAAACCAGAGATAACACCTGATGTATCAAAGATGAAATAATCATTTAGATTGCCACCGGTGAGGTTTTCTATAGCAAAAAAGTTGATGGTATCGGGCGGTGTTTCAATTTGTTGAGCAAGTATGCCTTCGTTATTACCTGTAATTTGCCAATCATTAAGCTGGTTTCGTCCCTGTAAGGTGTCATTTCCTGTTCCGCCCTCAAGAGTCTCTATGCCTGAAAAATTGATAGAGGCTGCATCATTCACCAAGGTGCCAGCATTTGCGTTAGTGAGCGTCCAGAAATTCGTGTTTATTGCATCATTAAAACCTTTGACGGTGTCATTGCCGTTACTTCCACCATCAATGTCAGCGGTAATGCCGCCTGCAAGTATATTGTATGCATCATCACCGTCGCCGCCCATTAATGCCGATGTCACATTACTTGCGATATTAAAAATATCATTACCGTCATCACCATCAATGGACCCCGTAATATCAGCGTTTAACGAAAAAGTATCAATACCACTACCACCGATAAGATGTTCGATGCCACTAAAAGAAACCGAGTCTATATTGCCATCACCTATGTTTCCTTGGTTATCGCTAACGATCGTCCACGTACTATCAATATCAAATCCGTGCAGCGTGTCATCACCGCCACTGCCAGTGATGTTAATCGTTGATGTGAAAAAATCCGTATGATCAAGAAAAATAGAACCCGCTGATGTCAGTGTTATATCAACATTACCTTGAGTGCTGTTATCACCAGCTTGTGCGTTTATATCACCATTCAAGGCAATGGACGCATTATCGCCTGATGCTGTAACCGAAATAGAACCACCGTCAGCAACTCCATTACCCGATGAATTCATGGCACCGATACCGATATCCTCTGCTGCGATGGTAATGGTCCCACCTGCCGTATCGGCAAGCTCTGCGGAGGTGTTAATATCACCGGTATAAAAACCCGTTGCTAATGCAATCAGGGTATTCGCGTTTAGGCGGCGTAGCTGTGCGTCCACCGACCGCGCGTTAGCATCGCTAACGGCATTGATATCCAGGATACCTAATCGATTAACCTCCCCAACGTTTTGTCTAAAAGTAATATCGTTTGCGACAAGGTTAAGATTACGAGCAGCATTGCTATCAGAATTAAGTGTGCCCTCAAAAACAATATTGCCCCGCATAAGATCACCGGAAGCACCGTCTTTAACACTTGCGTTTATGGTGATGTTATTAGCTAATTGTACAGAGCCAGTGATGTTTACATTGCCGCCTGTGCCATTTTGATGATTCGTATTACCTTTTAGTCCACCTTGAGCGGTCAGGTTTCCGTTTAGCGTTATATTTTGTCCGGGGGCTTGCGTTGTTATTACGATACTTCCTGCTTGGCCACCATCTCTGTTATTGGAGCCGGTAGATTGATGTCCATTTCCGCCGCTCGTATTGATAGTCCCAATCTCAACCAAACCGTTATCTGAGAAAAATGATACGGCACCACCACTCCCACCCGTTCGAGCCCCATTGCTGCTCATACCTTCGGCACCAATAGCAGAGATACTGGCAACTTCAATATTATTATCTGCAGATAGTGTGATTTCCCCTCCATCGCGATTTGAAGTATTGCCTGCTGCACCATTTGCTGTAATAGCTCCGGTTAAAAGGTTGCCACCTGCCGAGAGGGTAATGTCTCCCGTTACCCGCGTTGAATCACCACCTGTATTGATATCTCCGATGTTCAAATCATTGCTGTCAAAGAGCGCCAGCGAGCCCACTGAAAAAACATTAACCACACCAAGGAAATCATTAGTCTGGTTGGATAGATTAATACCATTATTGGTTGCGTTGAGTGAGGTTTGACCACCTACTAATAATGAAACTGTTTCATTAAATTGCGTAATTTCACCGCCACTGGTCAAAGTAAAATCATCGCCAATAGTCGATTGGCCAATAACTGTGCCAGCAGCGTTTATGTTAACCAGATCAACGGTTCCTGCATTATTAAAAATAAGCGGCCCTGTGAAGCTGTTTGATGTGTTTGTTAGCGTTACATCAGCGGTTCCAACATTAACCGTTAATGATCCAGCAACCGATAAGCTTTCAGTTTGGCTAACGCCTGGAGAATCTGTACCTACTACGCGACCTTGAAGAGTGAGTTTTCCTATACAGGTGACAGCCTCAAGGCAAGCTGAATCCGTGACCAGTTCTCCTAACGTAATTAAGGATGTGGCTGATATGGTGATATTACCGCCATCCGACCATGTCGCTTCTTCTTGAAGCCCCTCGCCATCATTAGCATGGTTCGTATTAATAACGGCGCCGGATGAGCCAAAGATATAACCAGAACCAGAAAAACTTCCGCCAGATGTATATATATCTGAATTAATGTTCAATGTACCTGTGTTGTTATTATCCGCATCGGCAGCCAACCTAACTTCAATTAAATCCCGAGCATCACCAATACGATCATAAACCAAGGCATTGATATTGATATCGCCATCCGCAGTAAAATCAATAAAGGTTTCTTCGCCATGATCAGGAAGAACCCCGCCCGCATTGATGTCTCTCGGGCCCGTGTCATTATAGTCAAGTGTCCTTGCGAGGGTTATATTTCCACCCGCTGTTGCCGTTACTGAACCTACACGTACTGTATTGTTATTGTTTGTTGTAGCAGCATAAGTAAAGTCCATCAGACCAATAGTAATATCGCCATCGGAATTGATTTGGATATCTCCACCTCCGGCGCCAATAGGCGCAGATAACGAAGTGGATGTATTTATAAGGGCGTCATTAAAATCACTGTTAAAGGAGCCGGATTCGACCACAATAAAGTCGCCACCGCTGGTCGTGACAGTCGAGCCAATGGAAACAGCACCAGAGGACGTAACTGAAAATATGCCACCAACAGTACCGATTAGTGCATTTCCATTATTAAAGTTATTTGAAAACCCGGAAGATGATTCGACGGAAAAATTACCACCTGCCGTGTCAATACTAGAACCGATAGAAACCGCACCGGTAGAGTTAATCGTCACATTACCAAAGAAAGTGTTTTCACTATCATTATCATAGATTCCTAACGTACTAATGTCGGCTGAGCCATCAGCAGCAGTTGTTACTGACGCAGAATTTAAAATGGTGAAATTTCCACCCGATGTTTTAACGGAATTTTGTATATCAACAACCCCTCCCGCATCAAACGTTATATCAAAAATATCTCTCTCATCTGTGCTCCAGGAATCGGTAATTGAACCGAGAATATTGACATTCTCGTCTGAAATGATAGTTAAAAAAGAATCTTGGCCATTATCGGGGTCAATATCACCGAAAATTTCAGTGTTATTAAAATCAATATCTGCGTGTAAATATGCGTTACCACCAGCATCAATAGTTATTGAACCTGAGCGCACCGCATTATTTCCAGGTGCATAACTGAAATCAACTGCACCAAGATTTACATCACCAGTGGAGCTAATGGTGATATCACCACCACCAAAATTGTGAGAGGTGTTAATGGTCAC
>CAMPIG010000079.1 GCA_946886255.1 uncultured Cellvibrio sp.
CTATTTTTGAGGCTGATATCGGATTACGGCGCTTGCGCGCCTAATGCGACCTACGCATCCCATCATCGTACCTTACAACACCGCATCTCCATCCAATGCCTTACCTATGTCACCCATCGCACTGAGTTTCACCGGAGCCTATTGGATACTGCGAGCGCCGGCGGCGGTTTTAGCGCCAGTCCCGGGCGATCACAGGACTTATGAAGGGAGATGGCATCCTGATGCTCTGGTTTCTTGTGCTGCATATCATCGCACTGCTGTTCTGGTGTGCAGCCTTGCTGTACCTGCCGGCATTGATTGCGTCCAATACCCGCGAAAAGCTCGATATCCGCGAGCTGCGCTATGAACACAACGCCGTCGCGCGCTTTGTGTTTGTGCGAATCGCGACCCCCGCTGCCCTGATTGCCATCATCGCCGGCACGCTGGTGTTTTTGGTGAACCGCACCGTGGAAGTCTGGTTGATCGCCAAGCTGACGCTGGTCACAGCGCTGGTGATCTGCCACATGTTTACCGGCCTGTTGATCCTGCGCGCCGAGCGTCAGAGCGAAGGGCGAGTGCATTTCTGGTGTTGCCTGCTGGGCGGCGTCCTGTGCCTGTTGATGGTGCTGATAGTGTGGATGGTGTTAGCCAAACCCATGCGGGGTGCCTGGGTATGACATGGTTCGCGCTACAACATCCCCGGCGGCTCTTCCACCTCCACCCCCACGGCATGTTCGTACACCAGACGCCCGCCCAGGTAGCTGGCGCTGGCGATCAACACACCGGTCAACAACGACAGGTAGAGTCCCCAAGGCAAGATATTTACATCCGCTGTGTCCAGACGGAACAGCCAGTTGAGCGAGGCGAGAGACAACAGCATCACGGCCAGAATGGCGTGGCACCAGGCGGTGATCAGTCGGCGGATCTGGCTCACGCTGAGCAGGTCAATCAATCCTGCAAAACCCGATACCCAGCCCCCCAACGCACCGATTCCCGCCAACCAGAGGCTGGCCCGCGCCCAGAAGTAATCCCCGCTGAAGACGTATGCCAGGTCTGTGGCAATCAACCCCAGCAGGGCTGCCACCGGAAAGTGGATCAACATCGGGTGAATAGGATGGCCGCGAATGGCCATGCGGCTGTTGATGGCTTCGATCACCATGGGTTGCCTCCTGCGGCGAGGGGGTTGGCGGAACAGATACCGGTCATCCTAGCGCGCGGCCCGGCGCCCATTCCGTGCGCCAGCATCCACTGGGCGGGGCTTGGTCGGCCGCTACAATGCGTAGCGGGAAAAGGGGGATTGGCATATGCCAGTACCTGCCTGACCGCCTGTTCCGGCCCCTATTCCGCCCTCGATCCCGCCAGCAGCAGCGCCCAGGCGGTAGCCATCTTGTGGTGGAGCATGTTTGCCTTCGCGACGTTAGTGTTGCTGTGCGTGCTCGGCTCCTGGCTCTATGCCATCCGCCGCACCGGGCAACCAGGTAATGATCCGGACGAACAACGCGCGCAACGCCGCTGGATTATCGGCGGCGGCTTGGTGCTGCCCACGGCGAGCATTGTCGTGTTGCTGGCCTTTGGCATCCCCATCGGCCATCGCATGCTGCCCTTGCCGCTGGAATCCGGCGAAGCGCTGGTGATCGAGGTGACCGGCCACCAATGGTGGTGGGAGGTTCGCTATCCCGGTACCGGTCTCACGCTGCGCAATGAAATTCATATCCCCGTCGACCAGCCGGTGGATATTCACCTCACCACCGCTGACGTAATTCATGCCTTCTGGGTGCCGCGCCTGGGCGGCAAGCTGGACGCTATCCCTGGCCGCACCAATGTCCTGCGCCTGCAAACGGATCGACCCGGCAGCTATCGTGGCCAGTGCGCCGAGTTCTGCGGCCTCAATCATGCCCATATGCAATTCACCGTCGAAGCCCATCCACCGGAGGCATTTGATCAATGGCTGGAGACCCATTCCCGTGACTGATAATCGCCTGCCCGTGGCAGAACTCGACCGCCGCTTCGCCAGTATCTGGGACAGCCCCACCGGCTGGCGCGCGCTGTCAGCCGTGAATCACACGGCGGTGGGGCTGCGTTTTATCGTCACTGGCATTGTGTTCTTCCTGATCGGCGGTGTACTGGCGATGATCCTGCGCACCCAGTTGGCATTGCCCAACCAGGCTATCGTCAGTGCCGACACCTATAACCAGATATTCACCATGCACGGTACGGTGATGATGTTCCTGTTCGCCATCCCGGTACTGGAAGGGTTGGCGATGTACATGATCCCCAAGATGCTCGGCGCCCGCGATCTGGTCTTCCCGCGCATCAGTTCGCTGGGTTATTACTGCTATGTGTTCGGTGGGGTGATCATCCTGTCCAGTCTGCTGCTGGAGATGGCACCGGATGCGGGCTGGTTTATGTATACGCCGCTGAGCGACAAGAATTTTTCGCCGGACAAGGGGCCGGATTTCTGGCTGCTGGGCATTACCTTTGTGGAGATCTCGGCCATGTCGGCGGGCATTGAGCTGGTGGTGTCGATCCTGCGCACCCGGGCACCGGGCATGACCCTGGGCAAGATGCCGATCTTCGCCTGGTACATCCTCGCCATGTCGCTGATGATCATCTTCGGCTTCCCGCCCTTGATCCTCGCCAGCATCCTGCTGGAGCTGGAGCGGGCAGCGGGCTTTGCGTTCTTCGATGTGAGTCGCGGCGGCGATCCCTTGCTCTGGCAGCATTTGTTCTGGCTATTTGGCCACCCGGAGGTGTACATCATCTTCCTGCCGGCGGCAGGCATTGTCTCCACATTGATTCCGGTCTTCGCCCGGCGGCCCTTAGTCGGTTACCGCTGGATTGTACTGGCCATCATCCTGATGGGCTTTATCAGCTTTGGCCTGTGGGTCCATCACATGTTCACGGTGGGCATCCCGCATTTGGCCCAGGCATTTTTCTCGGTGGCGAGCATGCTGGTGGCTATCCCCACCGCAATCCAGGTCTTCGCCTGGCTGGCGACGCTGTGGAGCGGGCGAGTGGTGTTTGCCTTGCCCATGCTGTGGATCATTGGCTTCCTGGTGATCTTCGTCTGCGGCGGCCTGACCGGGGTGATGCTGGCGCTGGTGCCGTTTAACTGGCAGGTGCACGACACCCATTTTGTGGTAGCCCACATGCACTATGTACTGGTGGGTGGCATGCTGTTTCCGCTAATCGCCGGGTTCTATTACTGGTTGCCGCACCTGTCCGGCCGTATGCCCTCAGAGAAGCTGGGACGCTGGGGCTTCTGGCTGACCTTTATCGGCTTCAACGCGACCTTCCTGCTGATGCACGTCACCGGCCTGATGGGCATGCCGCGCCGGATTTACACCTACGACACCGGGCTCGGCTGGGATTGGTTGAACCTCTTGTCGTCGGTCGGCGGGTTTGTGATGGCGGCGGGCATCGCCATGATCCTGTTGGATATCAGCCTGCATTTTCGCTTTGGCCGCAAGGCAGAGCCCAACCCCTGGGGTGCGGATACGCTGGAGTGGGCGGTATCCATGCCGCCCAGTTCCTATAACTTTGCCAGCCTGCCGGAGGTACGCACCCGCCATCCGCTGTGGGATCACCCGGATCTACCGCAATCCACAGCGACGGGGGAACACCATCTCGCCACCTTCGAGCACGGGCGGCGGGAAACCTACGGCATTGATGCCATCAGTGGCAAGGTGAAGGAAATCATCCACCTTCCCACCAACTCCTGGCTGCCCTTGCAGGTTTCGCTATTCCTGGCGGTGGTGTGTATCAGCCTGTTAGTAGGTGCTTACACACTGGCCTTGCTAGCGTTTATCGTCGCAATGGTGTTTATCCTGCGCTGGAGCTGGCACAACGGCGCCCACCCCGTCGCGGAGCCGGTGCGTGCCGATGATCCGACGGACCCGCCGTTACATTCACGCACCGATAACGGCCCCGGCCTGTGGGGCATGATGGTGGGGCTATTGGCCAACGGCACGCTTTACCTGTCGCTTTTGTTCGGCTGGTTCTACCTGTGGACGGTGGCGCCTAACTGGTCAGTACCCGCAGAAAACCCGATCACCTGGCTGCCGCTGGTGGTAAGTGGTGGCTTACTTACGCTGGCAACCTGGATGTTCCACCAACTGACAAGCCAGGTGCGACAAGGTCAGACCAGCGGTTTGCAAACCAAACTATGGCTGGCGGCATTCCTGAGCCTGCTACACGCGGGCAGTTTGTTATGGGTGCTGCTGGCCGCTGATCTGCAACCCCTGCGCCTGGCCCACGATGCGGTGCTGTTGGTGATGCTGATCTACCTGATGATCCACAGCGGCCTGCTGCCGATCCTCACTGGGATGCAGGCTATGCGGGTGCGCCTGGGTTATGTGGGTGCCGGGCTGCCTTACGAACCGGTCGTGTTGCGTCCTTTCTGGATCTATACCCTGGGTATTTTCTGGGTAAGCGGCACGGCCTTTCTTTTACTTCCCATCAGTTGGGGAGGTGCATGATGCACGTCATTGTTCATCCTATCCAAATGGCCATGGGCTTCATCATCTGGAGCGTCTGGTTTGTCGTAGTGTATGGCGGACTGTCGGTCGCCTGTGATGTGTCGCCACCCTCTTTGCGCCTGGGCAATGGGACCTGGATCAACGCGGTACTGCTGGGGATAACGCTGTTTACGACCTTGTTCCTGCTCGGGCTGGCCTACCGCTGTTGGCGGGCACGGCCCACGACCGACAATCGCCGGTTTGTGGTGTGGGTCGCCTTTGCTGGTTATGTCACCGCCGCTATCGCTACCTTCGCAGTCGGTCTGCCTATCCTCGGCTTACCGCCGTGTTTGTAAAACGGCGCGGCAAGGAAAGAGGTCAGGCATTGAACAAACGAGTTGGTCGGACGCTCTGGATTGCTCTATTGCTACTGATTGAGCCGGCACTGGCGCACAGTCCGGTGAGCGGCACAGGCAGTGAGCGCGTGGCGGGCCTGCTCAGTGCAGGCTTGCTGGCAAGCTTCTGGCTGATCTACCTGATCGGCGCCTGGCGCCGCCCGGCCCGACGGTTTAAAACGGTCTGGTTCCACCTCGCGGCCGTTATCTGCGCTGCCGCCCTGCTCGGTCCCCTGGACCACTGGGCCGAAACCAGCACGGCCGCCCATATGATCCAACACATGTTGCTGCTGGTGATCATCGCACCCTTCTGGGTGATCAGTCGTCCGCTGGCGCAGGTGATTGCCGGTAGCGGACGATTGTTGGTTTGGGGCTGGAAGCCCATGCTGAAGCTCACCCGTCACCCGATGCTGGTGGCCTACCTGCAAGGTGCGGTCATCTGGTTCTGGCATACGCCTTACTTCTACATGCTGGCGGTGGAAGATGCCTGGTGGCATTTGGTGGAGCACAGTTGTTTTCTGCTGGGCGCCGGCCTCTTCTGGTGGGCAATCTTGCGCAATCGCCGCCGCCACGCGCCCTGGGCTTTACTGGCACTGCTGTTTACCCTGATGCACACCGGTTTTCTCGGCGCAGTCCTGACCTTTGCCCGGGCGCCGCTCTACGGCGAAGCCCGCAGCCTGATGGACCAGCAACTGGCGGGTTTGATTATGTGGGTGCCCGGCGCAATCCCCTATTTGCTGGCCGCTGCCTGGATCGGGCACGGCTGGTATCAACAACTGGCGGGGAGGGTGGAAGAACCGTCCACCGAACCGTCAGCGGATTAATATTCCGATCATCGCCCCACTGTGGCAATCGCGGGTGCCAGTCACTACTATGACGACACCTCACGTGTTCACAAGGAAGCCCGACGATGAACCCCATTCCCCCTTCACCGCGCGATGCGCTGGTGGCTTTGATCGAGCAGGGCGCACTGCCAGTGGAACAGATTCCTGCAGCGATGCAACTCACGCATTTGCATCCCTCCTTAAACGACTGGCGTCACTTTATCGATCGATTGCTGCTGTGGCTCGGCAGTTTGGCCATCGCCTTTGCGCTGTTATTTTTTATCGCTTACAACTGGAGCGACCTCGGCCGCTTTGCCAAATTTGGACTGGTCCAGGCATTTATGGTGTTGGGTATTGCGGCCTACTGGCGCTGGCATCGGGATGCCATCATCGGCAAAGTCGCCCTGCTGGTCACCTGTATCGGCCTCGGCGTTTTACTCGCGCTCTACGGCCAGACCTATCAAACCGGCGCCGATCCCTGGCAATTATTTTTTAACTGGGCCTTGTTGATGTTGCCCTGGGCATTGATCGCCCGTTTTCCGGCGATCTGGATTCTGTGGCTCGCGTTGATAAACCTCAGCGGCGTGCTGTACTACCGCACCTTTGATGGCCTCTGGGGCTTTATGTTGTGGTCCGACATCGGACTCTACTGGTTATTAATGACGATTAATATTCCTGCGCTGATCGTGTGGGAATTGCTCAGTAAAAAATTACTTTGGCTTAACGAAGCCTGGGCCGTTCGTTTGATTGCCGTGGGCTGCGGCATTCCCGCCACCTGGCTGGCGCTGTACAACATCTTTGAGGACGGTGTGACTGCCTGGCCGCTACTCGTCTGGTTATTATTTTCGGCGGCCCTGTTTTTCTACTATCGCAAAATCAAAGTGGATTTATTTATGCTCGCTGGCGGTTGCCTGTCCGGCATTGTGGTGATCGTTGCCTTTGCAGCGAACTTTTTACTCCGCGACCTGGATGAAGCCGGCATATTTTTATTATTGGCATTACTGATTATCGGGTTGAGTAGCGCTGCCGCTATTTGGTTGCGCAAGGTTCACAGGGAGCAACAGGCATGAGTCGAGACACACAACAGCTGTGGACGCAATTGCGAACAGCAGGGTTAGTCGAAGGTGAGTTGCCGACGGACAATGCAATGGCATCCCCTTGGTACATTAAAGTTCTGCTGGCGTTTTCCGGTTGGCTGGCCGCGATATTCCTGATGGCATTTTTGGCGATCGGTATCGAGATAATTCTGCGCGATGACACTGCCAGTCTCATCATCGGCATCCTGATGGTCGCCGGCGCTTATGGATTGTTGCGCATACCGCGCAATGAATTTATAGAACATCTCGCCCTGGCAATCAGCCTCGCCGGGCAAGGCTGGATTGTTTATTCGTTTTTCGAATTCATGGACGATAACACCAGCAGCATCTGGTGGCTGATCGGGATAATGCAATGTTTGCTCGCGTGGGTCATGCCAAATTTTATCCATCGCGTTTTTTCCAGCTTTGTAGCCGCACTGGCATTTTCCGTCGCTCTGACTTATGTGCAACTACCTTATCTATTTAGCAGTGCCATCCTGTTTGGTGCCGCCTGGTTGTGGCTATATGAATTCGATTATTCAGAGCACCTGCAAAAAATTCACGCCTTGGGTTATGGTTTGGTCCTCGCATTAATTGTCCTGAAAGGCACCACCCTGTTCGGCCAGGAATTGATGATCTGGCATTACCGATACAACGAGCAACCACCCCTTATTGCCCCCTGGATGGGCGAAGTATGCACCGGACTGGTGGTGCTGTTTTTGATCCGGCAATTGCTGCAACGTTATTTTACGACGCTGGCACAACCCGCGCCGTTGGTGATGTTAATCGGCACATTCGTGCTGTGTCTGGTCTCGCTGGAAGCACGCGGTATCACTGTTGGGTTAATGATCTTGCTGCTCGGCTTTGCCAACAGCAATCGCGTGTTGATGGGCTTGGGTATTATCGGGTTGCTGTTTTATATCTCCACCTACTATTACCTGCTGGATACCACGCTGTTAAACAAATCGTTGTCACTGCTTGTTATCGGCGCCGTGTTACTCGCCTGGCGTTGGTCACTGTTGAGATTTATTCCAATAACGCAGGAGAAACACCATGACTAAAATAATTGCACTGCTGGCGGGAATTTTTGTACTGGGCATTGTGAATGCATCCATCCTCGACAAAGAAAAGCATCTGGCAGAAGGGCAGATTGTTTACCTCGAACTCGCACCAGTAGACCCGCGCTCGCTGATGCAAGGCGATTACATGGCGTTAAACTTTCGCGTTGCACAACAAGTGTATGATGCCTTGCCGAAATCTGAAGAGTATCGCGGCTGGAACCGTAACGCTGATGCCAGCGACGGTTATGTTGTGGTCAGGCTGGATGAGAAAAATATAGGTAGGTTTCAACGATTGGATACCGAAACACTGCTCGCCGATAACGAAACCAAACTCCGCTATCGCGTGCGCAACGGCCACGTCAAATTTGCCACCAATGCGTTTTTCTTTCAGGAAGGTCACGCGCAGGCTTATGAAGCCGCACGTTACGGACAATTTCGTGTCGACGAAAATGGTGAGTTATTGCTAGCGGCGATGTTTGATGAAACCTTGGAAAGGATTCAGCCGGAGGACCAGGAATAAAAGGATATGCTGGCGATCCCTACTACTTATTCAGCTAACATGATCTCCGGCAACTCTTCATCAAGAATAATCTCAATTACATTTCCATCCAGATCCAGCAGCGATGCCGAATAGCCTATTTCCCGATCTGCCGGGACTATTAAAGATTTACCGCCCAGTTGTATGGCTTGCTCATAGGCTGCTTTCACTTCTTTCCGAGAGGCCTTTGGTAAGCTGAATATCACCTGACTTGAGCGGCTTCCCCGTGTATCAATGTGGGTAAACTCCTGAAACTGTTGCTCCGTAACAAGCACCAGTGACAACCCATGTTGTAAATCAAATTTCGCGTATACCGGTTCCTCGTTACTTGGTCCCTTTGCAGCTAACGGCAGGCCAAGCCCCTCTTGATAGAGCTCGATTGATTTATTCAGATCTTTGGTCACCACAGTAATAAAATAAAGTGCTGGCTTCATTTTAAAACTCCTATTAGATTGCTAATCGGTAAACAGTATGTCGACATTTTATGATGTCATGACCTAAGCCAACCACACTCAACGGCATACTCAACTTTTTTGACAACCCACGCGTGAATTTCAGGGCTCTCGTGCTGTACAAACTGATGCATCTTCAACACCTGATCTTTGTGAATATTATGGTCGCGCCAGGCGCGGCCTTCGCTGGTGATGTTGTGAAGGAAGGGCAACAACCGGTCAATAACTTTTAGTAGCTTCGCTTCCTTACTCTGGCCAGCTTCCTGCTCGTCCCAGAGTGCTACGAAATTTTTGATGGGATTTCCTGAGTGTGCGGCTATACGCTCGACGCAATGGCGCTCCGCAATATGCGCGTCAGCGCGATTCTCGCTGTAGAGGAATGTATCACCAGCATCGATCTCGCCGATGTCGTGGACCAAAGCCAGTTTGATCAATCGCAATACATCGACGTCTTGCTGCAATTCATCTGCAAATGCCCAACAAGCCATCGCCAGATGCCAGGAATGTTCTGCTGAATTTTCTACACGTTCGCCGCCCTTGATATAGGACCGGCGGTTGACGGTTTTAAGCGCATCGAACTGCAGCAGGAAGTCAGAGATCTGATTGATTCGCTCGGTCATGTACGGTTCCTGTCGGAAAGATTAACGAATTGTTAATTGGAACGTGTCTGCCAGATACTGCAAGGATTGCTGATCGCCCGCAATTTCCCACTCAAACCAATTGGTCCATTCGAACTCCAGCATGGCATCGCGTTTCTTCAAAACATAGCTGTCAAAATCAATGCCCTTGTCAAAGGCTAGCAGGCTATATTCTTTGGCCACACACCAGCCGTCTGCTTTGAGTGATGCAATGATTCGATTACCTAGCTCTGTTTCTACGTCGACAATTTTCATCGCATTATTCTTTGGGAGGAATTAGTTGCAGTTATTGTAACAGCTCGCGTACCAGCACTACTCCTGCAATTTCTTCCTTCTTTCTCGTGTTTGTTATTTAAATTCCCGTTCGCAGATTCTCGACCGTGCGATGCTCGATATTAAAAAGATGTATTTCATGTTGCGCGGAATTCTCCAAAGGGCTTTGTACTTCTACGCCCACTTTTACACTGGGAGAAGCTGGCATTTTGGTCAACCGCGCCATAGAGTAGTGGCTGCCATCTTCTGACCAAAGTAGGGAATATACATCCCCTTTACGGATGATGCGCAGCCATACCGAATCGCTTCCCGCCAAGGTAGCACCGTTGGCATCATCGGACACACCCTTGGTGACGACACTGACAATACTTTTTCCGGTTGCATCTGATCGCTCAAATGCAAACTTGATCCAATTTGCCCCATCTATATAAACCATTAATGCACCAGCATTCCAGGTTTCAGTTAAATCCGGTTTAACGAGCGCGGTAGCAACAAAATCGTCCTTAATGTCCTTATATAAAAGCGGTGCGGTTGCTGTGGCTTTTCCGGATTCAGGATCAATGAAGAAGTCCGTTTTGGGTTCAGACGTAACATAAACAATGTTATTGTTCACGCTGAAATTTTTTGGGCGATTCATCCAGCTAAACCCTGCCAGACTATCCTTTGGAATGTGATTCTCAACCCTCATTGATTTTATCGTTGACCTGAAATTCGCTGAACCAGCATTTTTTATATAGCTACAGCCGGATACAACCAGTACAACGTAAGATAAAAACATGAATAGATATATTGTTCTTTTCATACAATCTCCAGTATTTATCTGTTGTTGGAAGATCACACCCTCAATGAACCGCGAAAACCACGACTGCTATAGTAAGACTGCGCACCGTTGTGATACACAAAAACCCTGCCGTAACGCGAATCACCGAAGATAGCACCGCCAAGTTTTCTGATTTCGGGTGGTACTTTTAACCAGCTCGATGTTTTTGTATCGAAGGTGCCGAGCTGCTGCAATTCACGATATTGCTCTTCGGTTAACATTTCGATACCCATGGCGGCAGCCATATCGATAGCATTGTTTGCTGGCTTATGCTCTTTCCTTGACTCCAGCCCTTCACGGTCATAGCAAACACTTCGACGGCCCTTAGGAGTTTCCGCCGAGCAATCATAGAAGATAAACTCGCCGGCCTTCTTATCGAAACCCACCACATCAGGCTCGCCACCAGTTTGTTCCATTTCATTAAGCGAACCCAGTTTTTTGGGGTTGGTTTCAAGCTTTGCCTGAACCTTATCCCATTCAAGCCCTTTATGACGGCTCATGTTTTTCTCAAAACGAGTTTTCAATATTTTCAGCAATTCATCACGTTCTTTCGCTTTCATGCTATTACCTTTTTTATCCGAGTCAGCTTCCCAAATCAGTTAGTTTTCTTTGGTTCAAAGCCTGTCTTTTCATTTAAATTAAATTTTGTTAAATCGATTCCGCTGTCAATAAGATTTTTTTGCGTTGCTTGCGCAAGATGCTGCAAAGCCGCCTTATCGTTAGCTCTCTGCGCGGCTGTATAGGCCGCATGTAAAAACATAAACTGATAAATCAAACCATCTACGGAAGGGCGAGGCAACTGCGAGATATAGTCACCTGGTTCTTGCGCAGTGGGGCAATCAGAAGTCTGGCAGTGAATTTCACTATTCATTTGCATCGCACTAGCGGCGCTGAATACTGCGTCGCCCATACTTATAAAATCTTGGGAGTGCGCAGCGGCACTTGTGATAAATAATAGGATTACCAGGAAAAATTTGGGGTTGTCATGCATATATACCTCCTTGCTAACGTTAAATCTCAAAATCAATGCCACTCTCCGCCTTGGGCGACACAACCGTTTTTGGTATCGGCAAGTGTCTCAGCGTCTCTTTTATAGTAATACGCGGTCATTGGCGAACCAAACAAACCTTTGCAGGAGCCCTGTGCACCATCGGGACACGCCGCAAGATAGGTAATCCTGGCTGGCTCTGCCCCAAAGGCAACAGCTGCATTGGAGATACCCTCACAAGCTTCAACAAATTGTTCTTTCGCCACGCCGCCACTGTCCATGCAATCTTTAATTTCTGTTGTCTGCCCGAGCATGGTGAAACTGCCTTCCATTAAACAGGCGCGATCTTCAGCAAACGCGGGAGCAACCATGATGGAGAGGGAAGAGGCAACGACTAATGTGCGGATGTATTGGATCATGTAAATCTCCTTATGAATGGAATTTTACCTACTATAGCATCACTTTATTTTCACTGGCGAAGGTGCTTTGAGCATGGCTGTCATCGTCGGTGATAATATCTTTCAACTACCTATAATCCTCATCCAGGTGGCTGAGATATCTGGTATAGAACTGGTTGCTAAAAATACCGTTGGAATCATATAAACGCTTTAGCTGACTAAATTTCGTTGCTTGAGGATAGGCCTGCAGAAACTGTTCCGGCGTCGCGTGCGGTCGATACGGTAGATAATAACGACCACCTGCACTAAAACTTGCATTTATGAGTTCACGAGTCATCCCCGTCATACTCGTTTCTGCCAATTCCGTACGTTGTTGATTAAAGAGCATAACGACAGCAACCAAATCCTGATCTGCGTAACGAAGGAAGGTCTCGGTATCGATTCTGACATCGCGCAGGGTAACGTTGAGCAAATCGACTTCGTGCCTGGATATGATTTCTTTCGCAGCTGCTATAAATCCCTGCAATTGATCGAGTGGTATAAAATATTCATGAATGATATCTGTTTGATTTTCCGCTCGATTGGTATAAAGCGATACGTCCCCATTAAGTAGCTGGTTACGTGAAATGAATTCGCTGCCGAGTTTTTCACCAAAGATCTTTTCGAGATCCCAACGAAGTTCTTTTCCATAATCACTTCCAACAGAACCACGAAAAATAATACGCTTTAAGGAATCTACAAATGATGCGCTCAACACCGGAAAAGGTTCTACATGAGGCGTCTTACGATAGACGGTTAGAATTGCTTCTTCGAGGAAGGAATCCTCAGTTACCCGCAATCGACCATAGGCTAGCTCAACCGTTTCATCTCCATCGACATATTCAAGAAAGCTGTCCGCAAACCGATCAACAGAGATCGAAAACCGTTCCGCCTCATACCATTCGTTCGGTACAGTCCACAATTGCGCATCCAGAATGACACCGAATAAGCCGTAGCCACCAAGCGCAAGTGAAAACAGCTCCGCATTCTCCTCACGGCTGCACTGCACAATATTTCCATCGGCCATAAGGATGCGAAATGATTTTACAGAGGAAGAAATCGGAGGATGTTTTGTCTGCCAGCCATGCACGTTAACGCTTAATGATCCGCCGACCGAGAAGGAGTTATCCGACTGCATAATGGTAACGGAACGGTCATGATTATTCAGAAAGAGGAGCACATCCGCCCACAGAGCGCCCGCCTGAACAGTCAGAATTGTTCCATCAGCACTAAGTGACATATCGTTAAACGGTAACATATTTATGACTATGCCGTCCTGTGCAATCACATGACCGCCCATTGAATGCCTGGCTCCAGCGATGGACACACGAATATTCTCTGTTTTAGCTTTTCTCATTAATTCACTTAACTGCCGTTCAGCATCAGAGGGGGAATCCGGTACAGACCATATCTCGTGAATAGGCAATGCGTTTAGCCGACTTACGTCATTTGCATACCCAGGCAACTCTGTCTGAATGGAATTCTGATCCCGGATCGCCGTCATTGCCAAATGAATAAAAGGAATACCAATTGATATACCCAGTGCAATTACAAGTGAGATCGAAGCAAGTAAAATAAAACTAAATTTTTTTCCTTTCATAATTATTATTTCCAAATAAACTTTTCAAAACGTTGTTGATCTAATTATTTCTTTTTGCCTCATCCGAAATTTCAAACAGGCCTGACAATTTTAATGATTCATAATTCTGATGCTCAGAAATAGTAACCCTGGTCGCAGTTGGAGAATAGTTAGATATAGGCAT
>CAMPIG010000080.1 GCA_946886255.1 uncultured Cellvibrio sp.
GCGGCGCCTATGCCGTAGATATGGTAATGAGTCATGCGTGCCTCGTGCAGTTTATAGTTGGATGGCTGCGCATTATGCAAAACGCGTGTGGCAGATGCAAAACCGGTGATTGTGGATTCCAATCCGCGTAAACTAGCGCTCTGTTTTTTTAACCTGAAATCTAAGACTTGCTGATGACCAAACGCCGCTCCATTTCCCGCCCTAAAAAGTCTCCACCACCCAACAAACCCCCACGCCATGGTTGGGCGCTATTTCGCCTCTGGTTGTTTTAC
This sequence comes from uncultured Cellvibrio sp., assembly GCA_946886255.1. The sequence continues at coordinate 273 of CAMPIG010000080.1, forward strand.
AGCGCTATTGCCGTCCTGGTATTGCTTGCGATCTGGACTTTGTATCTCGATGTGGTGGTGCGCGCGAAATTCGACGGTAAAAAGTGGGCGTTGCCAGCGCGAGTATATTCTCGCCCGCTGGAGTTATATGAAGGGCTGGCGCTGACGCCGCCCTTGTTTGAGCGGGAATTACAGGCACTGGGTTATCGCGCCGTTAAAAACCTGAACGCCCCTGGTCAATACGTTAAGCGCCCGGTCAGCAGTGTGCAGGCCAGCTATCAAATACACAGTCGCGGCTTTGATTTTTGGGATAAACGCGAAGAGGCGCGGCGTTTCGGTATCACTATCGCTGATGGCCACGTATTACATTTGCGTGACCTGGCCGGTGCTGATATGCCGCTGATGCGGCTGGAGCCGGAAGAGATTGGTGGTATATATCCCGCTGAGGCGGAAGACCGGCTGCTGGTGCGCTTGTCCGATTTGCCGCCGCTGCTCGGCGAAACCCTGCTGGCGGTGGAAGACCAGCACTTCCTTGATCACCACGGCGTATCGCCTTTGGCGATTTTGCGGGCTGCCATGGTCAATGTGCGCGAAGGCGAGGTGGTGCAGGGTGGCAGCACCTTGACCCAGCAATTGGTGAAGAATTTTTACCTGACTCGCGAGCGTCACCTGCGCCGCAAAGTGCAAGAAGCCATCATGGCAGTGTTGCTGGAAATTCATTACACCAAGTCTGAAATCCTCGAAACCTATATCAATGAAGTTTTTCTGGGGCAGAGTGGCCCTCGCGCAATTCACGGTTTTGCGCTGGCTTCGCAGCATTATTTCCGCCAACCTCTGACTGAACTGGACACCGAACAACTGGCTTTGTTGGTTGGCCTGGTGAAAGGCGCTTCCTATTACAACCCCTGGCGGAACCCGGAGCGTGCCAAGAAACGACGCAATCTGGTATTGACTGTCATGCACCAGCAGGGGCTGATTGACGATAAAGAGCTGAAGCGTGCACAGGCGGCGGCGCTGGGTGTGGTGGAGCAAGGCGACACCAGTATGGTGACTTACCCGGCTTTTGTGGCTTTGGTGAAACGTCAGTTGCAGGAGGATTATCAGGAAGAAGACCTGCGCAGCGAAGGTTTACGCATCTTTACCAGCCTGTCGCCCATGGTGCAGCGCCAGGCCGAGGCGGCTCTGAATCAACGGCTGCGCCAGCTGGAGCAGCGGCACAATGTAAAAGATCTGCAAGGCAGTATGGTGGTGACCTCGGTGGGCGGCGGTGAGGTGCTGGCACTGATCGGTGATAAAAATCCGCGCTTTGAAGGCTTTAACCGGGCCCTGGATGCACGTCGTCCTATCGGCTCGTTGATGAAGCCATTCGTCTACCTCACGGCCCTTGAACAGCCAGATTCCTATCATCTCGGCACCCACATCAGCGATGAGCCGGTTACCATTAAGGGTGATAACGGTAAATTATGGGAGCCCAACAATGTCGATTCGGTTAGTCATGGTGAAGTGCCCATGTACATGGCCTTGACCCACTCCTACAACCAGGCCACCGCGCGCCTGGGCATGCAGTTAGGTTTGGAGAATGTGTACGACACCGTGAAAGCGGCGGGTTTTGAAGGGCGTATCCCTGGTGTTCCGTCGATGTTGCTCGGTTCTGTGGATATGTCTTCCTTTGAGGTGGCCGGTATCTACCACACGCTTGCCGCGGAAGGCGTCTACACACCCTTGCGGTCGATCCGTGAAGTACTGACGGCGGATGGGCAACCCCTGCGGCGCTACCCGCTGGAACTGGAACAGCGCTTCTCGCTCGAAAGCACCTTCCAGTTGCAATACGCCTTGCAGATGGTGTTGCGCGAAGGTACCGGGCGCAGTGTCTACAATCAATTTCCGGAGTCTCTGCCTTTGGCGGGCAAGACCGGTACTACTAATGATCAACGCGATAGCTGGTTTGCAGGGTTTAGTGGTGAGCATCTGGCCGTGGTCTGGCTGGGGCGCGACGATAACAGTGCAACACCGCTGACGGGTTCGGGCGGGGCTTTGCAGGTGTGGGCGGATCTGATGCGTCAGTTACCGACACAGGGCGTGAACCTGCAACCGCCGGAAGGTGTCAGCTTTGACTGGATTGATTCTGCAACCGGTATGCTCAGTGCTGAGCATTGCGAGGGTGCTGTCTGGCTGCCCCTGCGCGACAGTCAGCGCCCCGAACAACAAAGCGATTGCCGCCTGAAAGAAGGCGGCCGCAACTGGTGGCAACGCCTGTGGAATTAACGCCCGTCCCGTAGGTCGGATTAGCGCAGCGTAATCCGACAAGCACCCGACCCCCCCGCGCCAGGCGCCGGCTTTCGGGAAACTTAACTGTCTGACTGATAATGACCCGAATTTGCAAGGAGCCCTTCATGAACAAACCGCTCTCCATAAGCAAGTCGCTTTCGCTTGTGCTCATCGCCGGCCTGCTGAGCCTGATAGCCGGCTGTGCCAGCACAACCTACGATTTGCCACCGGTCACCGATAGCGATACATCCGCCGAACCCGAGCCAGCACAAACCTACCCGGCCGGTGAACCGGCACCTTCTATCGACAGTGAAGAAGCTGGTGTGCAGGCGCCCGAGTCAGTCCCATCGACCAACCCTGCCGTCACCAGTCTCACCAATCAGGCGCGTGCACAATACAATACCCGTGATTATCAAACCGCTATCGCCACCGCCGAGCGCGGGTTGCGTATTGATCGTCGTTCGCCTGAGCTTTACCTGATCATCGCGCAAAGTTATGTGCAGTTGGCGATGCCCCAGCGTGCCGAGCAGTTTGTGCAGCAGGGACTGCGCTACAGCCAGGCGGGCTCGTCGGTTGCTGAGGCATTGTTGCGGGTGAAAGAGGCGGTGTCTTCGGGGTTTTAATGGCTGAAGGCAGTCTTCCATTACAGTCTTTTTTGACGCCCGGTGATGTTGGCCGGGCTAGAGCTTCGGCTTTCGAGTCAGTATTTTTGGCATCCTAGTGTTGGATTACGCTGCGCTAATCCAACCTACTTCCTCCCTACGATCGTTGTCTCTCACTCATCTTTGTGTCCGTTGTACCTGATCCCTGCAATTATCAGCGGCAGGGTTCCACTTCGCTTCCAAGTCTTCTCTTTTCGCGTTTTCTGCCGCATCCACAGCTTTTGGCGTCGTTTTGTCAGTTTTTGTAATTTTGTGGATTTTTGCTCACTTAGCGGCGATTTTTCCTTGCACAAACCACCTGATTGCGTAATCATCTGGCCACGATAAACCGTGGGAAGAAGGCTTTTCGCCTTGGCATCTCCCGTAAATAACCTGCCCCACAACCATAAATCAGGCAGGTTAATGCAGCGGTTGTCGTCGGGCTGCGGACGGTGTGTTTTGCTCAACCGCCCACCCATCAACCGTCCCGGGATTCGTCCTGAGGAACAGCAAATAATAATGATAGAGAGAGCAACCCTATGAACAAACCTATACACAAAAACCCCCTTTCGCTTTGTATTTCAGCCACCAGCTTATTGTTGGGACTGGGCGTGTCGCCCGGTCTGGCAATGGCGCAGGCTGAATCTGACGGCATGATTGAAGAAGTGCTGGTCAGCGGTAGTTATCGGGGTAGTCTGGCGAGCGCGCTGGAGCAGAAACGCAACGCGCCCAATGCCAAAGAAACCATCATGGCCGAAGACATCGGCAAGATGCCCGACCTGAATCTGGCCGAATCCCTACAACGGGTACCCAGTGTCACTATCACCCGTGAAGGCGGTGAAGGGCGGCAGGTAAGCGTACGCGGACTGGGCCCGGATTTTAGTCGCACGACCTTGAATGGTATGGAGGTCCCTGCCAGCGGTGGTGGTCTGGATTCGTCCGGCGGTGTTAACCGCGGCCGCGCGGTGGACTTCAATATCTTTGCGTCAGAATTATTTAATCGTATTGATATCCACAAAACCCCCATCGCCTCGGTAGAAGAAGGCGGTCTGGGCGGCACTATTGAATTGCACACGGCCAAGCCGCTGGATAACCCCGGCTTCCATGCCATCTTCGGTGCACAGGCTACGGTGGATAACGTGGCGGATGAGCTTGACCCGCGTTTTACCGCGTTAATCAGCAACACTTTTCTTGATGATCGTTTAGGTGTGCAGTTTTCTATCGCTAAATCTGAACGTACTGTGCAGCAGGAAGGTTACGGGACGGTGCGTTACAGTGCGGCGGCTACCGAAGGGCGAGCTTGGGCAGATGTGAGTGATACGGTAGTGAACGGCACGCCCAATCCATTCGCTAATATCGCTGACCCCGACGAGGAAGATCCTACAGACCCTAACTCCAGCAACTATGATCCTGAAGATCCGGACGGTCTGCGTTACATGTGGATGCCGCGCCTGCCGCGCATGGACTTTTTCAGCAACACGGTCGATCGTACCGGTATGACCGCCGCGTTCCAATTCCGCCCCACGGACAAGTTGGAGCTGGGTCTGGATGTGGTGAGTTCGAGTCTGGAGAATGATCGAATTTCTTACAACTACGCCGCTCAGTTCCGCAATTCATGGCCCGGTATTACCCCCGAAGAAATCACCCTGGACCCCACTGGTCGCTATATCGTGGCCGGTACTTTCTCCGGCGTGCGTCCCCGTTCAGAAAGCCGGGCACAATATTCGGAATCCGAATTTCTGCAAACGGTGTTGACCGGTAGTTATGAATTTACTGAAAACGTGCGTTTGAAAGCTTTGGCTGGGCGCGCTACCTCAGAGCATGACGAAGAACAATACCGTTTTAATATTGATGGTCCTGTTGGCGGTAGCACCTTCACCTTCGACTCAAGCAACTCCCAAATTCCCGAAATGTCCTACGGTTTCGATATGCTCGATACCGCTAACTACACCACGGGCGGCGGCTTAACCATTCGTAAGGATGTGGTAGAGCGCACGAATGAAACCTATCGCCTGGATCTTGAGATCGATGGCGACTTGTTTAATACCAAAGTGGGTTTGATTTCCAATAGCCGCGAAGTGGATTCCCTGAACTACACGCCTGTAGGATTAACCACGCCCGCTAACAACACACCGGTAGACAATTTCCCCGGTATGGCGGTTACCTTCCAATCACAAGTCGGTGGAGATTTTGCATCGGCGTTAAATCCGCCAGCCGGTTTCCCGCAGAACTGGATGGTGCAGGACTTTGATGTCGCAATTCAGGTGCATAACGCAGGTGAGTTTGAACCAGCGTTAACGAACTCATTGAGCTGGAATGTTGAGGAAGAGACGCTTGGTGTATACGGTCAATTGGATTTTGATCTCGAGTTGGCTGGTCGTCCCCTGCTGGTGAATGCCGGTGTTCGTGTGGTTGAGACAGATACCAGTGCGTCCGCCTACACTGCTATATCCGGCACGCCGGTACCGGTTCAGGCGGAAAGCAATTACACCGATACTTTGCCCTCGTTAAACCTCTCCTGGGAATTGCGTGACGACCTGGTGTTGCGTTTCAGTGCTGCAAAAAACATCACTCGCCCAAGTTTGGGTGATCTTGTTCCATCCATCACGGCAATCACGCCAGTTAATGGCAATATTTCTACGGGCAACCCGGATCTGGAAGCGATTACGGCAGATTCATTCGATGCGGGTATCGAGTGGTACTTCACCGATGAGTCACTCTTGGCGTTCACTGTTTTCCACAAAAAGATCGAAGGTTTTATTGCGGACGAAACGGTTAACGGTACGCTCAATCCGGGTATTGCAGCAGCGGTTTCACTGCGTCCGGAATACGATCCTGCTGATCCGCTTTATGATCCCAATGTCACCCAGCCCGATGGGGTCTGGAACGTCAGCCGCCCGGAAAATGCGCAGGACGCTGATCTGGAAGGTTTTGAGCTGGCCTATCAACAACCCTTTACGTTCCTGCCAGGCTTCTGGAGTAATTTCGGTGTAACCGCCAACTACACTCATGTGGAATCCGAAGCATTGTTTGGTGAAGTGAAAAGTAGCTTACCGGGACTGTCGGAAGACAGCTACAACTTCACCGCCTATTATGAAACCCCGCAATGGGGTGCGCGTTTATCCTGGAACAATCGCGATGATTATGTCACCGCGACCTCCGGCTCCAATGGCAATGCCCGTGAGTTCAACACCGGCCCGACTCGCCTGGATGCGTCCGCGTTTTACAACGTGACAGATAATATCACCGTGCGTCTGGAAGTGATCAACCTCAATGAAGAGGAAGAGCGAAACTACACCAGTGGTCCTACCGGTGATTTCAATTTCGTGCGTGAGTACAACTCTACCGGGCGCGAAGTGTATCTCGGTGTAAGAGCAACCTTCTAATCGCTTGACGTGTTCTACCGCTAGTTGTTTTTCCCACATCTTGCGTCACCGGAGTTGTTTTCCGGTGGCGCCTTTTTTATCTGCAATGAATGCACTGGCGGTAACTTTATTTTCCTTTCGCTTTTCACAAGAGAATTTTCCTATGTGTGGCAAGCCATTCTTTTCTGCTTTTTGTTTCAGCATTCTTTTGGTATTAACCGGCAACAGCCTTGCTGATGATAAATCGATCCCTGTCAATAAAAGCTGGGCAGAGCGCACAGCTTTATCTGTCATGCAGCGCAGCCCCGAAGCCTGGGCCATGCGTGACTATAAACTGATGGAAAAACCCCAGTGGGCTTATACCTATGGTTTGGTCTTGCTGGGTTTTCAACGCTTGTATGAAACAACGGGCGAGCAACAGTATCTTGATTATGCCAAGGCTTATGTTGATCAATTGATTGATGAGCAGGGCAGGATCAAAGGTTACAACATCGCTGATTTCAATATCGATTCCGTCAACAGCGGAAAGTTATTATTTTTATTGCACGACAAATATAAAGATCCGCGTTATCTGACGGCCATGCAAATCCTGCGTCAGCAACTGGAATGGCAACCGCGCACGCGCAGTGGTGGCTTGTGGCATAAATTAATTTATCCATGGCAGATGTGGCTTGATGGACTCTATATGGGCGCGCCTTATTACGCGCAATATGCGGAGCAATTTAATGAAGGGGATAAAGCCTTTGATGATATCGCGCATCAATTTATCCTGATTGAAAGCAAAACCCGCGATGCGCAATCCGGTTTGCTGTATCACGCCTGGGATGAAAGTACGCTGCAATTGTGGGCCGATGATAAAACGGGGTTGTCTCCGCATTTCTGGTCGCGCGCTATGGGTTGGTATGCGATGGCGTTGGTGGATGTACTGGATTATTTTCCGGAGGGGCATAAAGACCGTAAAGAACTGATTGCGATCTTGAATCGTCTGGCGGATGCCTTGGTGAAGGTACAACATAAGTCCGGCTTATGGTATCAGGTAGCGGATCAGGGGGATCGTTACGGTAATTATCTGGAGGCATCGGGGTCGGCGATGTTTGCTTATGCGTTTGCCAAGGGCGCGCGTAAAGGTTATTTGCCGGCGCGGTTTAAAAACGTTGCGGATAAAACTTTTGATGGGTTGTTGAAGCATCTGGTGGTGGTGGATAAGCAGAAGCAGGTGCATTTGACACAGATTTGTGGGAGTGCGGGCTTGGGTGGCGATCCTTATCGGCCAGGGACGTTTGCGTATTATGTGGGTGAGGCGATTCGAGTGGATGATGCGCATGGGGTGGGGCCGTTTATATTGGCGGCGTTGGAGTTGGGACGGTAGCTTGAGGTTTGAGAGATAACTGTTTGCGCGATGTAGAGAGAGGCCTGCACCGCTTGGCATTCTGAAAACGCATGAATACATCCATGTAGCTCCCTCAAGTCGTCCGTGACTTGAGGGTTTCAGAATGCCAAGCGGTGCAGGCCTTTGTGCCACCTCGCGAGTGATAGTGTTTAAAATTGTGTCGAAAGTAATATAAAAAAATGAGAGAAACCAATATGAAGTCAACTTTTCTGCATTCATTAATAAGAATTTTTGTATTTATTGTAAGCGTGTCGATAGTGCAAACAGCAAGCGCTGTAGATACGCAAACGGATTGGAATATGGCGGCGGCGATTGTGCAGGCGATTGAGCTGCCGGTGATCGAGGGTGATGATTATTTGATTACCGATTTCGGCGCTGCGAGTGGTGGAAGGAAGGATGCGCGGCCGGCGATTCTTGAGGCGATCAATCAGGCGAGTGCGAAAGGTGGTGGGCGCGTGGTGATTCCGAAAGGGATCTGGTTGAGTAAGGGGCCGATTCATTTGAAGAGCCATGTTAATTTGCATGTGGCGGAAGGGGCGACTTTGTTGTTCAGTGCGGATCATGAGGATTACCTGCCGGCGGTGTTTACGCGGTGGGAGGGGACGGAGATGTATGGTTATTCGCCGCTGATTTATGCCCATAAAGTAACGGATGTGGCGATTACCGGAACGGGTGTTATCGATGGCAATAAAAACAGCGATTTTCATGCGTGGCATAAGCGGCAGGGTGATGATATGACGATGTTGCGGCGGATGGGGATTGATGGTGTGCCGTTGGAGAAGCGACAGTTTCACAAGGGCCATTTTCTGCGGCCGAGTATGATTCAGTTTATCGACGCGCAGCGAGTGTTGTTGCAGGATTACACTGTTACCAATTCGCCGTTCTGGGTGAATCATCTGGTGTATACCGACCACGCAATTATGCGCGGCGTAAAAGTGGACAGCATGTTTCCCAACAACGACGGCGTTGATGTGGATTCGAGTCGCTATGTATTAATCGAAAATAACCGCTTCAAAACCGGCGACGACGCTGTAGTGGTGAAATCCGGCCGCGATTACGACGGCCGCAAGATCGCGCGGCCCAGTGAAAATATTGTGGTGCGCAACAATGAAATGGCGGGTGAGGATGGCATTGCGTTGGGCAGCGAAATGTCCGGCGGTATTCGCCATGTCTTTTTCTCCGATAACATTTATCGCAACGGTTCAGCAGCGATACGTTTTAAAGCCAACCTGGATCGCGGTGGTGTGGTTGAGCACGTGCGGGTACGCAATATGGATATCGAGAAAACCGGGCAATTGTTCTGGTTTGAATTGACCTATGCCGCCGGCGCCATGGGCGGTAATTTCCCGTCAATTTATCGCGATATTGTGTTTGAAGATATCACCGTAGGCGAGACGGGTTTGGTATTTAAAGCAAATGCACCTAAAGGTTTTCCATTGCAAGATGTAACCTTGAAAAACATCACCATCAAAAAAGCTGATGAGTTATTTGTGATCGATAATGTCGACAATCTGGTGTTCGATAATGTGCAGATCAACGGCCAGCGAGTGAATGGGCAATTGGATTGGAAATAATTTGACCCAGAGTACTTCGTCATCTATTTGTGATTGGGCTCTTGGTTTCGAAAACGCGTAACACGTTGACAGGAAGCTATGTAGGAGGTGGTGATTATTTCCCGGGTGGACTGCTAACCAAGTGGCGTTCGGATTTTTACAAGCCTGGCGTCGATCTCTTACCTAATATCGCGGCACATGTTCAAAATCATTAGGTAAAGACGATGAAACAGTTGTTGCTGATGTTGACCACAATCTGGATGGCTGCGTTGCTGGTGCCACTGACATGGGCCGAGGCGCCCCGTCCCCGGGCTCTGCTGATTAGCGGCCAGGGTAGTGAATGTCCGCCGGGTCGCTGGCCCGACTGGCAGCACGAGTTCCATGACGAGAAGCTCATTGCCACTTTGCAGGATTTACTGGACATAACGCGAGCAGACGATTTAACCGCCCTCAGCCGGGATAGCCTGCGCCGGTACCAGTTGGTGATCAACAACTCGCTGTTGCGTTGTCCCAATCAGACCCAAATGCAGGCGCTGCTGGAGTTTGTAGCGGCCGGCAACAGCTTGTTGGCCCTCAACAACGGCCTTATCAGTTTTTTGAATACGAGCGAATACACTGGGTTGATCGGCGCCCGTTTCCTCGGTTGGGATCACAATGAGAGCTTCATGGTTGATCCGTTTGACGCGTGGTACGGCTTTGACTACAACGACCAAACCCAACATCCCATCACCCGTGGGCTTCAGCATTTTGAGGTTAAAGGCCACCTCTACCTGATGGAGATGAACACCCAGGCGGTGGAGGTGATAGCTCGCGCTCAACATCACCCATTGCTCTGGCTACGGCGCCATGGGGAGGGACAGGTGATGGGATTTGCTTTGGGGCACAACGTGCCGATTGATAAAAACCTCGGTTATCGCGCCTTGCTGCGCAACAGTGTGCGCTGGCTTACCGGGTACCCCATCGTTGAACCTCTGGCGGAAGTACACCTGCCAGCTGACGTCGATAGTACTTTTACATTATTGCTGAACAAAACAAGTCATAGTCTCGATGGGAAACCCTTACAGTACCGGCTTGCCGAAAACCCCGATGCTGATCTGGTAAAAGCAAACCTCACCAGCGACGGGCAATTGCGTCTTCGTCCAGCGGGCAACAGGCCTGGCCGCATGGAGCTGTTGATAGAGGCCAGTGGCCAGCGAACCCTCACCACCCCTCGCTATTTGGGTATTACCTTACATCCATCCGGACAGGGCAATCTGGCTGGCTACAGCACTACCCACATAACTACCTCCGCGAATGAATACCGCAAAATGTATTCCGACCCCGCGCGGCTTACCGATGGCAACCCCCAAAGTCGCTGGTCCAGTGATTATCGGGATGACAACTGGGTTCGCCTGGACTTTGGTCGTGAATATGTCATTAACCGGGTCAAGCTGTTATGGGAGTCGGCCTACGGCAAGCGCTATCGCCTGCAAGCCTCCGATGATGGGGAAAATTGGCGTGACCTTACCCGTCAATCAGATGGCAAGGGTGGTCTGGACGAGTTCACCTTTGAGCCGGTTAGTACGCGCTACTTGCGATTGTTGGGCGAAGAGCGAGCCACAGAGTGGGGTTATTCGCTGTATGAATTTGAAGTTTACGGGCCTGCGGAAGAATAAAAACTTCCAAAAAATTCCTTGCTTGTAAAAACGACATGTTTACAGGATTTCGAGCGACACAACCGGGTAATTGCATAAGTAGGTGCGGTTGCCCGGGGCGAGAAAAAAATGATTGAGCGGAAGTGACGTATGCTGGAATTGCGACGGCGTAATCCCCGTCAGTGTTTTGAAGTCGTGAGCAAAATGGGCGTGGTCGTAGTAACCACAACGGTAGGCAATATCGGTGATGGATTCACGCCCACCGTTCAGATAATTGAAACTGCGTTGAAAGCGAATCATCTTCCACAGTTGTTTTGGTGTAAGACCTACATGCAGGTTGAAGATTTGTTGTAAATATCGCTCACTGACACCCAATGACTTCGCTAATGCGTCAATACTGGCAGGATGCTGTGGAGAGAAAAGTTGCTGTACCGCTTGTTCAACCAATTGATAGGATCGTGTCGGCATGCCGGTCAGTTGTTTGCCAAAAAAGCACTCCATCTGATGGGCGAAGTTGTCGAGTGTAGGTTCGTTATACACGTTTTCGATCGCAAGACTGAATGCCTTGCCCAGCAATAGACGAGTATCAATGGATTGATCTTTTAGATGATTAATTGGTTCGCGAGTGAACGCCGACAGGCTATGAGGGAAAAATTTTATGCCCAGAAAAATCTGGCTGCCGCGTGTGATGATATCGTATGGGCGAGTCATCTGCCCCACTAACTCCACCTCGGGATTACTAAAAAATCCCCTCCCGTCATTGCGCCTTACTTCGGTGTTCAGGTTAAAGATAATTTCCTGGCAACCATCCGGAAAAGTGCGATCCACTACATCAGTCTGTTCTGAAGAGTGAATCATCCAAAAGCAGTTGATATAGGATTTGAGGTGTTTTGAGGGGGCAATCTCTTCGTAAATCATGTCAATTTTTTCATCTGGCCGCGTCTCGGTTTGTTCATGACGGTATAGGTAGCGAAGAGAGTAACGTTAGCACAAACTGCGCTGAATTTCGCAGAGCAGCTTGCAGGGATGTAAATGTATCGCGAAACGATTTGCAAAAAATGATGCCATTCTCCAGTGTTATAAGATGCTGCTGTCATGATTTTTTCTCTCCCTGGTAACGAGCTTTGACAATTTTATATGTGCTGATTTTTGATATTGGGTAAATGAATCACCCCTCGAGGTCTTTCACCTGCTCCAGGCAAGCATCCAGAATTTTATTCTTTAGCTCTTCATCAGCCACAGCACGTGAAAGCGCCACTCCGCCGATCAACATTACACTGGCTTTAATGGCATTTGTTTCCGAGAGCCCCAAACTAGCCAACATCGCCTGATATTTGGTAAGGATGTGTGTATAGGTGGCCTTTACCTTGGGTTCGCTATGCCCTATATCCGTCACTAAAAACGCGAGCGGGCAGTAGCGGTCGGCGCGTGAGTGGCGGCCGATCTCCAGGTATCTTTCGGCAAGTTCAGATGCTTTAACGGGATTGTCCCGGCGAACCCTGTCGCGGGACAGGAGTGCGCCAGCCACCATGGATTGGTGATACATATCCGACTTGGATTTGAAATGTGCGTAAAAAGCCCCCGCGTTAATCCGGCGTGCGTCATAACATCATCAATAGAAACCGAATCAAAACCATGATGGCTAAAGAGCTGTGCAGCGGATGACAAGATTCGTTCGCGGGATTGGGTTTTGTGTTCGGCATTCCAGGGCATGGTACGGGCTCCACAACGGTGACAGGCGACAGTATGCCAAAAACATAAAATATGTTCTTGAACATATTTTATTGTGCCTCTTAAATGTCTATCTCGTCACCTATATTTTTTATTCGCTGGGAGAGCACTATGTCCACACTGAAACTATACGGCCCGGAATTTTCGTATTTTTTGCGTTCGGTTCGCCTGTTGTGCCAGTTTAAAGGTTTGGCCTATGAAGTCACTCGCGCGCCTTACGGCAAAGACATACCGATCTTCGGCGATGAGCACGCCAAGTTACATCCATTCAGGAAGTTGCCGGTATTGATTGATGGGGACCTGGTGCTGCCGGAAACCATGGCCATTGCGTTTTATCTGGAGCGCAAGCCGGGCCCCAGTTTCCTGCCCGGCTCGACAGAAGCGCAGGCAACAATCCTGGCGCAGGCGGGAATTATTTCGCTGTATGCGCATCAGCACCTGGTTAGGAATTTGTTGCTTGAATTTGCCTTTCCCAAAGGGGAGCAGGGCAATGTGCGAATCGATGTGGTGAAAGACAATCTCCCCGCCGCTCAGCAGGCCATGCAGTGGATCGCCGATACGGTCAGCAATGCACAATATTTTATCGCGGAACAATTTACATTATGCGACGCCTATTTGATTCCCATGCTGGATTACATTGATCAACTGCCTGAGCCATTTTGTATCA
>CAMPIG010000081.1 GCA_946886255.1 uncultured Cellvibrio sp.
CTATTAGCTTTTGCCGTATGACGCCAGCGCTGGCGTTTGCTGTCGCATAAAAGTCACAAACTCTTCCGGCGCAATGGGTTTACTGAAGTAATACCCTTGGGATTGGTCGCAGGCGTGGTCACGCAGGAAGGTCTCCTGTTCTTCGGTTTCTACCCCTTCAGCGATAACCGTCAGGCTCAGGGTTTTACCCATCGCGATGATGGCCTCGGTGATCGCGCGGTCCTCACGGTTTTGCGGAATGTCGCGGATAAAGGAACCGTCCACTTTCAATGTATCGATGGGGAAGCGTTTGATCTGGGCGAGCGAAGAATAGCCCACACCAAAATCGTCGATGGCCAGACGCACACCCAGGCTTTTAATCGCCGACAAGATGCGAATCGCGCGCTCAGCATCCTGCATCACCATGCCCTCGGTAATTTCCATCTCCAGCAGCCCCGGCTCCATACCCGATTCTTCCAACGCGGCGGCTACATCACTGATCAAGGTGTCATCGAAAAACTGCCGCACGGATAAATTGACCGCCATACACAAGGGCGGTAATCCCTGCCTCATCCAGGCCACGTTTTGTTCGCAGGCAGTTTTCAGCACCCAGCGCCCGATCAACACAATCAGACCGGTCTCTTCGGCCAAGGGAATAAATTGAGCCGGCGATACAATGCCCAACTGCGGATGTTGCCAGCGCACCAGCGCTTCAACACCGGCGATCTCACCGGTCTTCAGGTTACGTTTGGCCTGGTAGTGCAGGAAGAATTCATTGCGCTCCAACGCCAGGCGCAAATTGTTTTCCATGATGAGGCGTTCAAGCGAGCGCGCTTTGATATCGGGCGAATAAAACTGGTAATTATTTTTGCCTTCTTCCTTCGCGCGGTACATGGCGATGTCCGCATTTTTCATGATCGTATGCTCGTCTTCGGCATCGTCCGGGAAGAGGCAGACACCGATGCTGGCCGTCACACGACACTCCTGGCCATAAACAGATACCGGTTTAACGGCCGCCGATAAAATTTTGCGCGCAACCGTGGCCGCCTGTTCTGGATCATGCAGCTCCTGAATCAGGATGACAAATTCATCGCCACCCAAACGCCCTACCACGTCGCTTGCACGCAGGCAGTGCTTGAAGCGACCTGCCATCTCATTCAGCAACAAATCCCCCGCTTCGTGCCCAAGGGTGTCATTGATATTTTTAAAGCGATCCAGATCAATAAACAGCACCGCGAGTTTGCGCGAATTACGGCGCGCCGATTCGATGGCAAGATTGAGAATCTCACTAAACATAAAGCGGTTGGGTAATGAGGTCAGGCTGTCGTGGGTGGCGAGATACTGGATGCGTTCTTCCGAGGTCTTACGGTCGGTAATGTCGCGCCCGATACCGCGATAACCGCGAAAGTCCCCGTTGGCGGTGAAGGCCGGTACACCGGTCAGGCTGAGGTAGCAAGCACGACCATTGTTTTTTACGTGGCGCAATTCCAGGTCACGGAAAGGTTTACGCTCGGCCACCAGGGCTTCATGCTCCTCCCATGAACCGGACAGGATTTCAGTAGTGGGTAAATCGTGCAGGGTTTTCCCCAGAAGTTGCTCGCGCTGGAACCCGGATTTGCCATTGGGATCTTCCAGTTCAACGAAGGCGAGCTGTGCATTCTGCTCCCAGTACCAATCTGATGAGAGTTCGGTGAGGCTGCGAAACCGTTCCTCACTTTCACGCAACGCCAGCTCTGCTTCGCGGCGTAGAGTGATATCGCGTCCGATACCGACCAAGCCGATGATATTATTTTGACTGTTGCGCACAGGATATTTGCTGGTCAACAGCCAGCGAATCTTGCCGGTCTCATTGTTCAGTACAGGCTCTTCCTTTTGCAATATGGACTGCCCGGTGCGCAACAACTCGCGTTCGTCAGCGTAAAATTTCTGAGCCATATCCTGAGGGAAGAAATCAAAATCTGTCTTGCCCAGGAGTTCATGATGGTCTGCGCGACCTACGCCGCGCGCCACCGCTTCATTAGCCAGCAAAAATTGGCTTTGAGCATCTTTCGCGTATATGTTGTCCGGTACTGCATCAATCAAGGCGCGCATCAGGTTGCGCTCGTAGGCTAGTACCTCACTCAATGCCTGCAGTTCCGCCGTACGCTCGGCTACGCGCTCTTCCAGCTCGGCATTGAGCTGGCGTACTTGTAACGCGGCGCGCTTGCTGGCGGTAATATCCCGCGTAATACCAACTGTGCCGATGATATTGCCGGCATCGTCACGCAACGGCACCTTGGTAGTCGAATGCCAACGCGACTCACCGGTTTTCGCATCTACAATGATTTCTTCCCGATCCACCAGTGGCTCACCGGAGCGCATCACCGCCTGATCATCTTCCGCATAGCCCTGCGCGAGATCCGGGGGATTCAGATCGAAGTCGTTCTTGCCCAGGATATCTTCCAGCGTCGCAGCACCCGCCATGCGCAGGAAAGCCATATTGCCAAAGGTAAAGCGCCCCTGACGGTCTTTTGCGTAAATCAAATCCGGGGTGTTATCGCCCAAGGTGCTTAATACATTGCGTTCCATTGAGTTCTTCTTTCGACAAAAAATGACAGATCACCACTCAGGGTTGAGCGGGCATTAGTCACAAGTATAGGCGAGGGTTGAGAAGATACAGCGCTATGTTGGCGCATTATTTATAACTTATTTGTCTGGATACCGGAAAATCCCGACAATTGCGATAACATTCGCAGCATTTTTATTACTGATAATGTGGATCTGGCAAGGGGAATTCTGAGGACGGATAGAGAATCCCTCCAAAAAAGAGGGATTCATCAAGGGAGAAATTTATTCTACATTTGCAGGAATCGAGGTTTGTGCAATACCACCTTCACCATTTACCACCTCTTCACCACGCTCCGTTAGCTGCACCAAATCTTCGGACGACGAGATGCTCAATGCCTCGCTTTCTCCGCTGCCGATCCAAGTGGTAGCAATCCATCCGTAGGGAACGATTTTCCAGCCTGACATTTTTGATGAAAATAGAACAGATTCGTCAAATGTGCTCAATGAGATATCTGGAGTAAAGCGCGCAAATTGTTCTGGCGTCGAGAAATCGTAAGTCAACATAGGTTGTGTGTCATCAATTTTAACTTCACCCAGAATCTCTATGTCATCCAGCTTCACAGTTCCTGCGACTGCATTACCACCAACCTGGAACGCGAACATATTGGGTGACAATGAGCGGGAGAAATTGGCCGGGTATTGGTTTACGGAAAACTCAACATCATTCCACTCACCTTCTGTCAAATCAGTGGCGGTTAATGTGGGCTCAAGATCCATGTGATTCCATTGGCCGTCCTGAAAGAAAAATTTGAGCCAGAAGTTTTCGCCGGTGAATCCTTCAGGCACAAATATTCGAGCCTTCACAGAAATACCACCTGAAAAATCTACTTCCTGAACACCTTTGATGTCTGCCTTATTAACAGCTGCAGCGCTATTCACAGGCACGGTTGCCAAAAGCTCTCCGTCGGCCTGAGTAACGGTAACTTCCGTCCCCCAAGCAGGCTCAAAACCCTCAGTCCCGCTACTGAACGATGCTTTATATTGCGACGCAATAATAGTTTTAGTGGGGCGAGCAAGCGGATCTTCGATAATAAAGGAATCGATCAAAATCGGCTGGGTTTTAGGCATCACATAACCACCAACCTGAAGGCCGAATCGTTGTACTGTCGTAAAATCCAAATTGGCGTCAAGTCTGAAGGTGGTGGTAAGTTCAGTCCACTGACCAGGAACGAGTGCCGCAGCGCTGAGCGGCGCCGAGCCCCATCCGCTCCAGTCTGCCCCAAACTGACCATACAAATTAAGCCAAAGAGCGTCTCCGCTGTATTCGCTAGGTAGAAAAATATTAATCTTCGCGGTCAACTCCCTGTCGAAATCAATTGCACCAGCGAGATCGCTTGGTAATGCCAGTGCAAAGTCTCCGGCATCGGTAGGCATGACTGTCAGAGCGCCGTCTTGCTGGCCCACTGCACCTGGCCCCCAAGCCACGGACCACCCTTCTACGGAGCTATCAAAAGTGGCCATAAATACCGGTTGTACACCAGGATATACTTGCAGATCATCTAAACCGATCTGGCCATTGATATTTACCGGTTTTCCGTTAGCAAGCACTTGAAAACCGATTGCCGTCACAGCAGATAAATCAAAATCCGTTGAACCATTTAACAGCATCGAAGGATCCGCGGCATATCTCGGCAAGTCATAGCGCAATCCGTGCCAGGCATTCGGACGGATTTCTTTTGCCTGAGTAGCACCAACCCTCATCACATTGCCATTTGCGTCCTTGGCGTAAAGCGCAACGCTCATTTCTCCTGTCGGTTTAAATTTACCATCGCCCGGATTTACAAATTGCATTAACACCCGGCTCAGATAAACATCAAGGGACATTGCCGAGCCAAAACGCAGATCAATTGGATCATCCAAGTTCATCACATAGGCTGACATATCTTCTGTCGACTGCCACGGAACATTAAATACAACGGCACTATCGCCTTTGGATTTTTTAATGATGTCCATGTGATCAACGGGATTCTCGCCCACACCAGAGCCAGATATCCCACTAAGAATATAAGGAACCCCTTGGTTGGTTAATTGCGTCGCAGCGTAAAGCACTTTTTCCCCGGTATTCCAGCGTGACCCATTGGCGTTAACAGAGAGGACTATATTCTTTTCCTGATCAGCAGCTAAAAGCTCCTGCGCTCGCCCGGCGACGAACGCGTTGTAATCTGAGCCGCAGCCAGGAGCATCAATAACCAAGGGGAGCTTGAAGCCCGCGAGACGAAATTTACGAATTAATGCTTTGTAGGTGTCAATGTATTGCGCGTATCCGAGACTGTCGGAGTTGAAGATATTCGCTGGCCCCCATCCGCTAGCGATGTTAATCATCACGCGGGACTGGAAGCGATCCTGCGCGATGACCGGAAGCCATTTGTTGAGCCACAGATCATCTACCGCACTCAGCAAAAATTCGTTGTTATCCACGCACTGGAGCTTTTCGGCGTCTACCAAGCTGATGACTGCAAGCATTCCATTCTCAACTACCTTTGCCAAAGCCCCTTCGAGCTGCACATCTGTCGTGTTTGCGTCAAGTTGCAGGCGCACAACGTTAGCACCCGTGTCACTGATCGCAGTGATACCGTTGATACGCTCAACAGGTTTTTCAGCAAAATTCAAATCAATACCGCGCAAGAATGTTGGTGCATTAGCAACGTCATAAAGGAAAATTTCATCGGTGGTTATAACCGCTGCGTTCTCCGGTGGTCTTGGGCGATCGGAACCATCGTCGACGCCGGGTGGTGGAACCAGAGGATCACGATCCGAATCATCTGAAAGAAGATTGCCTCCACCGCCACCACCACATGCTTGCAGTAATAAGATACTCGTCAGAAATGCTGTGTAACTTAGCCGTAATTTCATCATCAAACTCCGAATTTTAAAGTGCATTTAAAGCACTGAATTTCTCTGCGACTGTTATTCTTCTGCAGAAATTAGCCGTACCTATTATTTAAAAGGCGAGCGTTATGCCGACAGCAAATCGGCGCTCTTGTACCCATATATTGTTAACCTGGCTCTCGAACTGCGCATAACTTTTCCGGCTTTCTTCAGTGAGGTTTGTACCATTCGCATAGACACTCACGTGTTCGTTTATCCAGTAGTTTACCGACATATCCAGATACCCTACAGGCTCATACCAATTGCCTAGGTTGAGGGGTTCACCGCTGGTGTTCAAGCCAACGCGACCGTCATACTCTTCACTCCGCCAGTTGTAAGCGAGTCGCACATTAAGGCCTGCTTTGTCATACCAGAGAATCATGTTGGACTGATGCTCTGAGTTCGATGGCAGTGGCAAGTCATTGCCTTCCATATCGACATCTTGAGAATCACTTTGCGAGTAGGTGTAGTTAAATTCGATACCCGTTGCGCTCAGGTAATCGCCGGGTAAAAACGTGAAGGGCTGCTTATAACCCAGTTCGAATCCGTATAAAGAGGAAGCACTAACATTTCGCGAAACCCAAACATTGCCAGTATTCCCCCGATCGATACCATCTGCATCAACGAAGCTTCGACGCTCCTGAAAGCCTTGAACAGAGGTGGACACATCAACCATGAATAGACCTGCACCCAAAATCGCATCTTCGTCGAAGTACCATTCTGTGGACACGTTGTAAACGTTCGCTTCCCAAGGTTTAATGTCGATATTGCCTTGATCGCTACCACCACCTACACAGGTGACATTTTCACCAACAAGGTTACCGGCGCTATCAAGTACCAAAACCCGCTCACCGTTTTCATCAGTTTTTTCACATTGCGTGTACCAAAGACTCAATCCTGAGCCTACATTCTCAAGATTATTTCGCGTAGTCGTTTTAGCTGCGCCTAACCGCACAATGACATCATCTGTTGGGAAAAAGTTGATATTTAACGAGGGTAGATATTGGGTGAAAGACCGCTCTTTGATTTCTTTATCGTAAACGAACGCCAAGCGTTGATAATCGACAGCACCGATTGAATTGAAAATATCCAGAACTTCAGGCACAACGCTTCGCTCAACGGTGCGATCAGTACGCATCACCTGAAGACCGATATCTCCGCTGTATGGAATCCCCCAAAGGCCGTCCTGATCATCAAAATTGACTTGAACATATCCCGAACCAGAGGCCTCTTCTACATCGTATGCGTAGGCAGGATCGTCGATCGTTTTGGTTCCAGGATACAAACGATTCATGAAGGCAAGCGGATCATCCCATGCCGCAGGATTCAATGCAGAAACACCAGCCTCAAAGCCCTCGAAAGGCCCAAAGTCATTAAATACGGTAATTGCTGGATCATCCGCCGTAAAACCGTTGTTATACAACCCCGCATCAATTAACGCATCCAGCTCTCGGTTGTAATCGAAATATCGAAAATCCGGGTAGCGCTGCCAAACCTGATTGCCACTGTACAATTGATTACGCTTGTCGATGGGGATACGCTGATCATCTGCATACCGCTGGGTGGGAGTTACATAAAAAAATCTGGTGTAAGCCGCTTCGCGAACGCCGTAACGGAGGCCCGCCTCGACAGACTGGATAAGTCCCTCATCGAAGCTGAATTTAATATCGCTGCGGAGAACGTTCAATGTTGCGTCGGTGTCATTACCGTTCGCATCGGCTTGATAGAGAGCTAACAGACTCGCATCGGATAAATCACTCGTGTATGAGAAGCTGGGAAACTCTCCTCGATAGTCCACTGTCACGTCGTACGGAGTGATTGGGTCTTTTCCACTTGTACCGTCTTCATCTATCCACAACCAAGCCGGGCTGCCTTGTTTAAAATTGGCTTCGCGGTTTTGTTTTTCTGCTTCGGCATAAATGTAACGGACACTTGCCGAGATGTTTTCGTGATTGTCGTAATCCAGTTGCAGGTTGGTATTGAGTGCAGCGGTCCTGTTGATTCTGTTGTTGGATATGGTCTGGAAATCGGGCGACTTCACATTGGCGAACAACAAAGTGTGAAGTGTTGCCGTTTGCTGACTGCCGTTAGCGTCGGTGTATTGAATATTACCGCCTTCTCCGACAATAGTGCCCGGCTGCAGTGTGTTATAAAGACCCTGATCTTCATCTGCGGGATTGCCGTTGACCTCGTACGATTCGACGCTATTAGTTCCATTAAAGTCAACGCGTACGCCTCGATCATACTGATCCATCCGGGAGTAAAAAGCGTCACCTCTCAGTGTGAAGTTATCATTCAGCGCAGCTTCGATGCTGATAGATCCACCATCGCGCTCACGAGTCATAAAGCTAGATGTTGCCCCGTAGTTCCCCGGCACCAAATACCAATCGTTTACCAGATCACCATCGCCATTTAAATCAAGTGGGTCTGTTGGCGTACCGTTTCTGCGATTCAAAAATCCAAACTGCGGATTTGTGTACATTTGATAATTCGCATTGTAGGTTGTGGAGGTGAATCCACCGAGCGTAACGCCAATCCGGTCGTTATAATTGAATCCAAAAAATACGTTAATGTTTTCATCAGGATCGCGGCTTCCGGTAGTTCCGTCCGCGTTCACCTCTTTATCCGAGCGGCTTCCCTGAGACGCTTCATATCTCATGTTGCCTGTGACACCTTCCTTTAGATCAAGCGGTGACATTGTCTTGAGATCAACTACACCAGAGATACCACCGGCAATCGCCGATGCAGATTGCGATTTATATACATCAACGCCACTGATCATACTCGCTGGTACGTCAGAAAAATTTGCTCCTACATCCGTAATGTTCCAAGGGCTCAGGAATTGCTCGCCATTTAAGGTAGTTAGTACCTGCGGCATACCCCGAATATTTAATGAGGTACCTTCATTGGCTTCGCGTTTGATTTGCACGCCCGTCACACGTTGAAGCGAGTCAGTAATAGTTACGTCAGGTAACTTTCCTATATCTTCCGCCACGATTGAATCAACTATGTTCGCATTGTTGCGTTTGATATCAATCGCCTTCGCTTGCGATGCGCGCACCCCCCTGACCACGATTTCCTCAATGGTATCCTCGGGGTCTTCACTCACCCTGGGCTCTTCTTCCTGCGCGTGCAAGTTGCCGCCGGATAAGGCACAACCAATCGCCAGCGCGAGTAATTTTTTGCGCGTGTTGATACTGCTGTTTTTATACATCATGGGCTTCCTCTTATTGTTATCTCGCAATTTTTTCTTTATGGATGTAATAGGCGCACAAGATTCCCTACGGACTTGTTACGAAGAACCAGCCGCAGAATTCTCAAGCGGTAAAAATCAGAAAAAGGGATTAGTCGGTATGCAATCGGTAGAGTAAATCCGAGCCAAAGGCTGCCGAGCGCACGGAATGAGCGCAGTGGAACCGAAGGGTGTGGTGCAGTGTTTTAAGGTTCATAGTAGTTATCTCCAAGGTGCATTATTGTTATTGCTTTGTTCACAGATTCTTATGATCTGCTGTTTTGTTCGTTGCTACTTTTCCGGCAAGGCGATGACTGACTTACTATCTCGTATTTATATGATCACACCTTGAGCTTAAATATGGCCCAATTTGTAACCGGTTTCAAGTAGAGTTTATTTGCATGCCAGCGAAGCACCAGCCGGCCCGGTTCACAGAACAGCAACGCAACCCGAGGAAAAAGGCTTATAGCTTGGGGGGTAATGAGTATTCTTATGGAGGTGCAACCCGCATTAATACTGGCTTGCGACATCCGCGTAATGTAAGACAGGAGTAAAGTGAGCGACCATAGGAATGAATACGGTTTCAGTAAAACGCGACATTCAAATGAAGTTTGGCTATAAAAATGGAGATATTAACGACAAAAATATTCTATTACGTCACATTGTTGGGGAACTTGGTCAGCCTTAGCTGAAGAAGGAAGGGGCAGAGCCAACCGGACCTGACCCTGACGGAGCAGGGTCAGGTCCGGTGATATCGATTAAAGCAGTTTTTCAATGGCGCCGGTCAATGCCTTATCCTCCGGCTTAACACTACTGCCGAAATGCTCAATGATCTTGCCATCTTTATCCAGCAGGTATTTGTTGAAATTCCATTTAGGCTCACTGGTGGCTTTTGCCAGGGATTTAAATAATGGATTGGCTTCTTCGCCGCGTACATGGGTGGGCGCAAACATGGTGAAGGTTACACCGAAGTTTTCAAAGCAGATGGTGGCCGCTTCCTCTTCATCTTTGGCTTCCTGATTGAAATCGTCACTGGCGAAGCCCACTACCACCAGCCCCTCATCACGGTACTTCTGGCTCAGTGCTTCCAGACCTGTAAATTGTTTGGTGTAGCCGCAGTGGCTGGCTGTATTGACGACCAAAACAGGTTTGCCCTCCGTCAGTTTGCACAGGTCGATATCCTTGGTGGAGTGCAACTGGCGATACTCGCCTTGGAAATAATCGGGGCAGGCAGCGAGCAATGGGCCGGACAGTAACAACAACGCGAGACCGCCGAGAAAGGTTTGTGGTTTCATGGGAAAATCCTCTGGATTAATGATAGGGACGCGTTAGTATTAGGCGCTGAAATCGAACACAGCATACACACTTATACGGAAAAACTTCATGAAGGCATCACTGCGCAAACTGTTTTCTCCACTCCTGAATCCCCTTGAGCGCGGTGAAGAACCCTATGCCTATAAACCCCTGAGTCGCAAGATTTTACTGGCCGTGAGCTCGTTGTTTGCGCTGATGTGCTCCGCGCTTGTGGTGTTAATGCCTGCCGATGCCGACAAAGGTTACCTGATTCCCGTGGTGGTCTTTGGCCTGGTAGCCGCCGTCGGTTTTATTGTCGGCGTTCTGGGCAGCGATCGTGCAGTGGCAAAAATATGGGGTAGTCGTTAAGTTCGTTTCAACAGGGCCGGCCAATCCAGATTGACATCGCCCAAGGCATAAAAATCCGGGTTAATGATGGTGTCCTTGCCGTTGTAAACCAATGGCCTCAACCAGACTGCGGATGATTCATCAGCATTTACCACCGCACCACCCGCCGCCTGTAAAACTGCTTGAGCGGCGGCGGTATCCCACTCGGAGGTGGGCGCAAGGCGCGGATAAAAATCCGCCACACCTTCAGCGATCCGACAAAACTTCAACGAACTGCCCGCGTTGCCCAGTTTCACTGCACCAGACCAACGCTCGCGCAGCTGTTCTACTAATTGATCAACGGCCCCCGTGCCGTGTCGGTGGCTGGCGAGCACTACCAGGGCATTATCATCCCGCGCGTGCGCCAGCGAACGCACATGAATGGCAGCCGCCGGGTGATCCTGCTGGTATTTCCAAGCGCCGCCATAGTCCGCAGACAATTGTTCGGCAACGCCCAAATAGGTGGTTTGCTGGGCTGGCAGGTGGACCACGCCAAGCACCGGAATACCCTCTTCAATCAAGGCAATGTTGACCGTAAATTCGCCGCTGCGCAGAATAAATTCCTTGGTACCGTCCAGCGGATCTACCAGCCAATAACGCCCCCAAGCCTGACGCTCGCTTGCAGACGGCACGGGTGCTTCTTCCGAGATAAGGGGCAGGTCAAGTAATCGAGGTAAGCCGGCGGCGATGATGTCGTGAGCGGCGATATCGGCACGGGTCACGGGAGACTCATCAGCCTTGTGCTCTATGCCAAATTCCGCACTGTTATAGACATCCATGATGGCATCGCCCGCCGCGCGGGCCAACGCAATCAAGCCGTCGATCAAAGTCGGAACAACCGGCAGTTTATCCATGGGCCAACAACCATTCGCGCGCGAGAAATAATGCGGCAATGGACCGGCCTTCACAGAAATCAGGACGTGCGACCAGATTCACCAGGTCTTTCATGGGATAGGGCACCACTTCGATGGGCTCAGGTTCATCGCCGGGTAAACGTTCAGGGTACAAACCCCGGGCGAGCAGAATATTAATGCCATGCTCCATATAGGCTGGCGATAAATGTACCCGCTTTAATAACTGCAAATCCCGCGCGCCGTAACCCACTTCTTCCTTGAGTTCGCGATTGGCTGCCTCCATCAGGGTTTCGCCCTTATCGATAGCACCCTTCGGCAGAGCCAGGTGATAATCCTCAATGCCGGCCGCGTATTCACGTACCAGCAATACGGTATCGTTATCGAGCATAGGCACCATTAAAACTGCGCCAGGCCCGCCAGTACACAACTTTTCGTAGATGCGCTCTTCGCCGTTGCTGAAGCGCAAATGCAATTCATCCGCGCGAAACAAGCGGCTACGCGCCACGGTCTGACGCTTTAATATCTCGGGTTTTGTCGGCATACTTGTTCCTGAAATTGCAGGATTTACACGCACCAGAGTGAATAACCACTGATGATTAATTGGCAAGATATAGACACAGTGTTACTGGATATGGATGGTACCTTGCTGGACCTTCATTTCGATAACTATTTTTGGCTGGATTATCTGCCACAACGATACGCGGAAATTCGCCAGCTGGATCTACGAGTGGCCCGTGAGCAACTGGAAAATCATATTCGCAATCATGAGGGCACACTCAAATGGTATTGCCTGGAATTCTGGTCCGATGCTTTGCAGGTGGATATCCGCAGCCTGAAAGCAGAGATCAAACACAAAATCCGCATGCGTCCCCATGTTGAGGAATTTCTCACGCGCTTGCGCCAGCATAGCAAAAAACTCTTGCTGGTAACCAACGCCCATCCTCAAAGTTTGTCGCTCAAGCTGGAAGTCACTGCCATTGATCGCTGGCTGGATATCATCGTGTCATCCCATGAGTTTCAACACCCCAAAGAAAATCAGGAATTCTGGCAACTGCTGCAAGCACGCGAACAGTTTGATCCCGCGCGCACCTTATTTGTGGATGATACTGTACGTATTCTCGACTCAGCCAAGCAATACGGCATTGGCCACTTGTTATGCATTCATCAACCGGATAGCCAAAAGGAACGCTTCATCGAGGGTTATCCGGCTATTCATCATTTTGATGAAATCATGCCGCCACCGCCCGGCGGCAGTGTCTTGCTGGAGGCAAAAATGTCATGATCACCAGCGAAGAGAAAGTACGAATTGATAAATGGTTGTGGGCCGCCCGCTTTTTTAAAACGCGCAATCTAGCCAAGCAGGCGATCGAAGGCGGTAAGATTCATTGTGATGGCCACCGCGTTAAAGCCAGCAAGGAAATTACCACCGGTATCTATTTAACCATTCGTCAGAATATGGACGAAAAAACCGTGCTGGTTACTGCGTTATCGGAACAGCGTCGCGGTGCACCGGACGCGGCGTTACTGTATCAGGAAACTGAAGAAAGTCGCACGCAACGCGAAGAACGCGCTGCACAACGCAAAGCGGGTATGGGTAGTTATATCATCAGCGACCATCGCCCTAACAAAAAGGAACGTCGGCAAATCCACCGCTTTGAACGCAAACACCTGGATGATTAAAAGCCATGAAGATTAACCATCGTTGTTACACTGCACTTGGATTGTTCAGTGTGTTGTTATTGTTTGCATCTTCGTCTCATGCTGAGGTGTATCGCTGGGTTGATGAGAATGGCAAGACCCATTACAGCGATAAGAAACCCAAGACCGATGCAGAAGATATTACCCAGGCGGTTAAAAAACAAAACATCGATAGCAGTATCGAAGAGCAACGCAAGCTACAGGAAATTTTTCGCCCTGAGAATGAGGCGGATCGCGAATATTATCGCCAGCAGCAATTGAAAAACCAGCCGACGCCCGAACATATACAGCACTGCAACAAGCAACGTCATTATCTGAACAAAATTGATGGCCGGGTACAGTTTGTAGATGAACAAGGTAATGTCGTTCCGGTTACCGAAAAACAGCGCCAGCAACGTGTAGAGGAACTGCAGCGTTATCTGGCTGAACACTGCTCCTGAGTTAACTCGCCTTACTGCAACAACAATACAACATTTTTTATTGCGCATCTGGTGCAATAAATTCTTTCCACTTTTCCGTTTCTAATGGTTTATACAATGACACCCAGCAATGATTTACTGCACCGCTTTAT
>CAMPIG010000082.1 GCA_946886255.1 uncultured Cellvibrio sp.
CAATTATCGTATTGAAGAAGCGCGCAAGATGTTGATCGACCCTAAACATAAGAACAAAACCATCACCGATATTTATCTGGAAGTCGGCTTCAACAGCAAGTCGGTATTCAATACGTTTTTCAAGAAAATTCTCAGCGTCACACCCTCGCAGTATCGGCAGGAACATGGGGAGCCAAAGAAGTAAGGCATCAACGATGGTTTCCGGAGCTGGCTCCTGCCCCTGCTACACCTCAGCCGGTTATCCGAGGGTGCCCATTTGCTCTCCATCACCGGAGCCTTTGGAAGCACCGGCAGTTTGTTGTGGCACTGTCGGTGCACGGTTATACTGCCCGCTGTTTTAACTTCAGTTTGCCCGGACCTACGGGCGTGATTCGGCCCCGGGAATTCACCATGAAAACGTTATCCGCTTTGTTGTTGCTAGCCTGCCTGTGGCTAAGCGGCTGCGGCCAGACCGGCCCGCTGTACCTGCCGGAACAGGAACAACCACAACCGGAAGCCCCTGCCGAATCGCAAGACTAGCCGCCTTTTTTGCCTGATCGAGTCTATCTATGCAGCATTTTCAACCACGCAACGGCGAACTCCACGTCGAAGATGTGCCCCTGAGCGCCGTTGCCGAACGTTTCGGCACCCCGACCTATGTCTATAGCCGCGCCGCTTTTACCCAGCATTACCTGTCTTATGCCCAAGCCCTTGGCGATCACCCGGGCATGGTGTGTTACGCCATCAAAGCCAACTCCAACCTCGCCATTCTGAACCTGCTGGCCAAGCTCGGCGCCGGGTTCGATATCGTCTCCGGTGGGGAGCTTGAGCGCGTGTTGCGCGCGGGCGGCGACCCGTCACGCATTGTGTTTTCCGGTGTGGGAAAAACCCCGGAAGAGATGGCGCGCGCCTTGGATGTCGGCATCTTCTGCTTCAACGTGGAATCCGAAGCCGAGCTGGAAATCCTCGCCCAGGTCGCGGCAGACAAAGGCATGGTGGCCAATATCTCCCTGCGAGTGAACCCCGATGTGGACGCCAACACCCATCCTTATATCTCCACCGGTCTGAAAGAAAACAAATTCGGTATCGATATCCAGCGCGCACCGGCGGTCTATCGCCGCGCCGCTGAATTACCGAACCTGAAGATCAAAGGGCTGGATTGCCATATCGGCTCCCAGCTCACCCAGTTGACGCCATTTCTCGACGCGCTGGATCGCTTGCTGCTGCTGGTTGATGAGCTGGAAAGCGCGGGTATAACGATTTCCCATCTGGATCTGGGTGGTGGCCTGGGCGTAACCTATCGCAACGAAACACCGCCGCCAGTGGCTGACTATATGGCCGCTATCAAACAGCGTCTGGGTGATCGTAAGCTGAGCCTGATGTTCGAACCGGGTCGCTCGATTTCAGCCAATGCCGGTGTATTGCTGACCAAAGTCATGTATTTAAAGCCCACAGAACATAAGAATTTTGCGATCATCGACGCGGCGATGAATGACAATATTCGTCCCTCGCTTTACCAGGCGTGGCAAGATATTCGTGCGGTCAAGCCGCGTGCGAACGACACCAAAACCTGGGACCTGGTAGGCCCGATTTGTGAGACCGGTGACTTTCTCGGCAAAGACCGCGAACTCGCCATCGAACCGGGTGATCTGCTCGCGGTTATGTCCACCGGCGCCTATGGTTTCAGCATGAGCTCCAACTACAACACCCGCGGCCGCGCCGCCGAGGTGATAGTCGATGGCGACCGGATGTTTGTTGTGCGCGAGCGTGAAACCATCGACGATATGCTGCGCGGTGAAACGCTTTTACCCGCCTGATAAAAGGAATACGCAATGCGTCTGCGGTTTAGCAAAATGCACGGTTTGGGCAACGACTTCATGGTGATTGATGGCGTCAGCCAAAAGGTGCGTTTGAGCCCTGAAAAGATTCGCCAATTAGCCGACCGGCATTTCGGTATCGGCTTCGATCAGCTATTGGTGGTCGAAGCACCGGAAAGTCCTGAGGTGGATTTTCGCTATCGCATCTTTAACAGCGACGGCGGTGAAGTGGAAAACTGTGGCAACGGCGCCCGCTGTTTTGCCGTGTTTGTGCGCGACCGCAAATTGACTGGCAAAAATCTGATTACGGTGGAAACCGCCGGCGGCATGATGACCTTGCAGATCACCGAGAACGGCGAAGTCTGCGTCAATATGGGCGTACCGCGCCTGATACCGGCGGAGATTCCGTTCGAGGCAGAGGCACAATCACTCACCTATTCATTGGCCGTTGATGGCACCACGCTGGAGATTTCCGCCGTCTCCATGGGCAATCCCCACGCGGTCACTCTGGTTGACGATGTGGCAACCGCGCCGGTCGAGAAGCTTGGGCCGCTGGTTGAACGCCATACCCGTTTTCCGCAACGGGTGAATGCCGGCTTTATGCAAGTTGTCTCCAGCGATGAAATTAATCTGCGTGTGTTCGAGCGCGGCGTAGGCGAAACCCTCGCCTGCGGCACCGGTGCTTGCGCGGCCGTGGTGGCTGGCAATCTGCGTGGGCTGATCGGCAACAACGTCAAAGTGAATCTTCCCGGCGGCAGCCTGCGCATCAGTTGGGCCGGCCCCGGTGAACCGGTGATGATGACCGGCCCGGCCACCACCGTTTTTCATGGACAGGTAAAGATCTGATGACCGATAAAAAATCCCCTACTCTGGCTGATCCACTGGACCCCGAACAGGTTGCGATTTACCTGCAACAACACCCGGAGTTTTTTGTTCACCATCAGGAGTTATTGGGTGATTTGTTTCTGCCCCACGAGAGCGGTCCGGCGGTGTCGCTGGTGGAACGGCAGGTGTCGATTCTGCGCGAACGCAATATCGACATGCGCAACCGCTTGAGCAAACTGCTCGACAATGCACGGGAAAATGACAAGCTGTTTGATAAAACCAAACGTCTGATCCTCAGCTTATTGGAAGGCCAGGATCTCGGCGATATCGTTGACGCCTTGCATTACAGTTTCGACAAAGACTTCAATATCCATTTCACCAGCCTGCAACTTTACGGCAACGCCGACAAACTCCCCAGCAGCCAGGCCCAGGTGGTTGCCATTGCACAAGCGCGCGAACACATTGCGCCTTTGCTCAAAAGTAACCGCGCCATGTGCGGCACACTCGGGCAAAAAGAGTTGAGCTTTTTATTCGGCAAACACGCGGAAGAAATCGGCTCGGTGGCGACGGTACCGTTAATTCACGGCACCACCTTCGGCATGCTCGCCATCGCCAACCGCGATCCGAATTATTACCGCTCCAGTATGGGCACGTTATTTTTGGGCTATATTGCAGAAGTATTGAATCGGTTATTGCCGAAATATTTACCGCGTTAGGGAACCACCCCCGTGGCAACAGGATACGCGCATGAATGAAGCTGCAACGCCTTTTGCTGACGAACTCGCTGCGTTTTTTACCTACATGCGCAGCGAAAAACAATTCTCGCCCCTGACGCAGGAAAACTATCAACGCGACCTGGAAAAATTCTGTCGCTTCTGTGCCAAATATTCGCTTCACGATCTCGCCGCCCTTCAGCCACAACATATTCGTCAAGGTGTTGCAGCCTTGCATCGCAGCGGCCTCGGCGGCAAAAGCCTGCAACGCTGGTTGTCGTCCCTGCGCAGCTTTTTTCGATTTGCGATTAAACGCGGCTGGATGAAGAACAATCCCGCCGATGGAATTCAGGCTCCAAAATCACCTAAAAAATTACCCAAAACCCTGGATGCAGATCAGACTGCTCAATTTGTTGAGGTGACAGGCGATAGCTTTATTGCCTGTCGCGATCGCGCACTGCTGGAACTGATTTATTCATCCGGCCTGCGTCTTGCCGAAGTTACCGGTTTGAATGTGTCCGATGTCGATCTGAAAGAAGGCATGGTCAATGTAGTGGGCAAGGGTTCCAAGCAACGCATCTTGCCGGTGGGTCGTCATGCTATAACCGCATTGCAGGACTGGTTACCGCAACGAGCCCTGCATGCGCCTGCTGGCCAGACGGCCCTGTTTATTACACAGCGTGGTGCACGCATTAGCCATCGTGCGGTGCAATTGCGGATGCAGCAGTTAAGTGTGCAGCAGGGGATGGATAACCCGGTGCATCCGCATATGTTGCGTCATTCTTTTGCGAGCCATGTATTGGAGTCGAGTGGAGATTTGCGTTTGGTGCAGGAGTTGTTGGGCCACGCGAATATTTCTACCACGCAGATTTATACGCATCTGGATTTTCAACATCTGGCGAAGGTATATGACAAGGCGCATCCGCGGGCGCAGAGAAAGAAGGATTCTTCGGAGTTTGAATGAAATTTTGAGAGTTCTATGGGGGCGGTGATGACGGAGTTAGGTGCGAGACACGCCGTGAATACTTCCCTGTAGGCTCGACACCGGCATCCTTGCCGGTGACGGTCCCACACCTAACTCCGCCACCATCACTGTGCCATCTGATTTAATTTTCCCAGAGGTTTCCAACAATTCTCGCAAGCGGTGTTCGGTTGAGTTACGACAACCATCGTCGGCATGGATGCCGACGCTGAGCCTACAGGGATGTATTCACGGCGTGTTGGCGTAACTCAACCGAATACCGCTCACACCAACACTTAAAATTTATTCGCAAGTAAGATTACTATCCAAGCTCAACAGCACCTGCTTTAAATCCCTACCTTCCCGCACATTATCAATATAAATGGTCTCTACCCGATCATCGCGCGCACGCAGGATGCCGATCTGAGTAAACATACTTTCATCGGCCGCATGGAGTGTTTTGAAAAACTGTTTTCCCATGTCCTCGCCATCCAGCCAGACCTGTGTGAAGCCTTTTTCTGCATCCGTTGACCAACCGATATGCAGCACCACATCATGCCATACGCCCGCTGAGGCAAACCCCGGTTTTACCCAAAAGGGGGAATTCGCTACGCTTTCCTGAAAGCTGAAGTCCTGCCCGATGATATTGAAGCGCAGCGTTTGCTGATAGCTTTTGTCAGATTCCCAATAGCCGATTTCATGTTTATGTTCAGATAAAGGTTGCGGCAGATAGAAGCTCCAGCCAAAGAAGGTTTCCTGCCCTTCGCCAATGCGCTCGGCGGAGGGTTTGTAGCTGAATTCAGTGCGATTCAGGTTTTCATTGCCATGCCACAACATGTCCGGTTCGCCGGTAATCCTGGCGCGTCCCGCGTAGCGCCCTTCGTTTACACAGTTTTCCTGTACGGACAGCCCCTCCGAGTTCAACAGGTAACTCCATTGTGACAAATCGCCCGTTTCAAAATCACCTTGCCATAACAGTGGCTGCCGGGTTGCGCAGCCGGTGCTAATCAGAAGAAAGCATAAAAGGGAAATTGTTCTGCTCATAAATGACCCGGCTCTTTTGATAATGAAGTTTAGGGTGATGCGCTTTCTAGTTCAGTTTGCATAAAAAATGAAGTTTTAAATAACAAATATGTGGTATCCGTCCCGGGGCGTTTTTTGGGCGCCTGATGGATTGTAAAGAATCTCTTTAAGCACACTAAGTGGGAAAACTTTTTTCTGCCCCCTCGCGGAGATATAACACAAAGTGGGACGATATTTTACACGATGATCTATATGCTTCTCTGGAACTGGCGTCAGGCTATTAAAAGATTGGGTATATAGGTCTTCACATTCATTATTTTTCAAAGCAATAAAGCAATGTGGGACCGACCAATACTAATGCCTTAGATGCTCTTCTTTTAAGCAATTATGCCTCCGGATATCACCGGACGCCACTCACGGGATACATTTGCTTATCTAGCGGAAAATGTCTTGACAAGCTCCGCCGAATGACAAACCGCTGACTCAGTAAGCATAGAAGGGTTAAATTGTGTAAAAACGGGTCCTCCAGCGTGATTATGATGTACTTCCACATTGTGCATCCCCAGCTGGAACCTTTACATTAGCAATGGTCTCATGCTGATGCAGTTCGGCAGCATAGAGTTTACTGACGAGCTTATCGAGCAGGGAGTTTGGCTAGGTTTCGAGGTAGCATGCAGGTTGCTTTACAACTGATCTAAAACGGATTCATAACCGATCTGCAGCTGACAATCAATAATAACGGATCAGCGTAGCGAATTCGGAAACAGTAAATCGTGTTGTGAACTTACTTCTTGTGAAATTTATCCCGGCGGTTGTTGATGTACGTTATCCACTTACAAACCGTCCAATCCTTATTGGACGACATACTTCATTCGCGTTTGAGCCCGCAGGCCATTACCTATTGTCGCAACGGCACTATGCAAGGCGAGCCGCTTGATTATCCAGCATTTAACCGTTTAATTGCGATGGCAAGTCGCCACGCCCGCCGGCAACCGCTGGACTTATCTGATGATGAAAAACACCAGGTCAGCACAACCATGCCAGGCTGGGATCTCGGGCAGTGGAATCTGTTGGAATTGCTGCGCATAAGATTGATCATCGCACAAAGAAATCTTACAGAAAAATCTTTTGTCGATGTGTTCGTTAAAGCATTTCAATTCGCCGATGAAGGCGAAGCCTGTGCATTTTATAAAACAATTCCCCTGTTACCGGAGCCCGAGCGCTTTCTGTGGCATATGAAAGAAGCCTGCCGTTCCAACATGCGATCGATTGTTTACGCGGCTGCGTGCGACAATCCATTTCCTGTTACTTACTTTGACGATATCGCCTGGCGACAACTGGTGATGAAAGCCCTGTTCATCGAAATTCCCCTGGTACGCATTTATCACGTCGAGCGCCGATTGTCCGCCACCCTGGCAGATATGGCGAGAGATTATATTGCCGAGCGTACCAGTGCGGGACGCAGTATTCCCACGGACATAAAACTATTATTGGGCGACTAGGCCAGCGCCCGCTGTCATGGATCAAGACAACAAAACCCTCAGCGAACTTATTTCGCTGTAGACATTTATCGCATCGACTATTGCATCGCTTATTGTATTAGCGTTGCTTCTTGTATTAAGGGGAACAACACCATGATGTTTTTTGATCCGCATATTCATATGTCCAGCCGTACCACCGACGATTACCAAGCCATGGCCGCTGCGGGTATTCGTGCCGTGATTGAACCCGCCTTCTGGATGGGTCAACCGCGCACCAACATCGGCAGTTTTATTGATTACTTTTCCAGCCTTGTCGGTTGGGAAAAATTTCGCGCAAGCCAATTCGGTATCGCGCATTATTGTGCAATGGGTTTGAACTCCAAAGAGGCAAATGATGAAGGATTGGCGCGCGAGGTGTTGGACATCCTGCCGCAGTTTGCCTTAAAAGAAAGCGTCGTCGCCATTGGCGAGATCGGCTATGACGAAATTACGCCCGCCGAAGATTTTGCTTATCAATGGCAACTAAAATTTGCCTGCGATCACGACATGATGGTAATGGTGCACACGCCACATCGCGATAAAAAAAATGGTGTGCTACGTTCGCTGGATGTGGCAGCGGAGATGGGCGTGCCAATGCATAAAGTCGTCATTGATCATAACAACGAGGAAACAGTGCGCGCCGTATTGGATCGCGGTGCCTGGGCGGCATTTACCATCTATCCCAACACTAAGATGGGCTCTGAACGTATGGTGGAAATTGTGCGCGAATATGGG
Organism: uncultured Cellvibrio sp.; assembly: GCA_946886255.1. Next base: position 7,574 of record CAMPIG010000082.1, read on the forward strand.
CCCGAACGCATCATTGTCGATAGTTCAGCCGATTGGGGCGTAAGCGATCCTTTATCAGTTCCCAAAACGGCAAAGCTCATGCTTGAGCGCGGCATCGCGCCGGAAGCCGTGCGATTGACCACTTGGCAGAATGCACTCGATGCTTATGCGCAATCCGGACAGATCGATATCGAACAATTGCTGGCGGCACCGGCTATTGATCAACGTGCGCTGTTCAGTGATAACTCCGTGTTGCGCGGTCAGTCGCCGTTAGTACTTGAGCCGGTAAAAAATTAGCCTCGCAAATACCCGTTTGCAAATCCTGGCGTTCTCGCGCTTCATGCATCGCCAGCCATTGTAAAAACATGTCAGAGCGTTTGAAACACAAACAGCGGAGTCGCCCATGCATCTCATCAATCAACAATTCTCCGTGACCTACGAGTTTTCCGTTTGCTTTACGCGCGACGCTTTTGCGCCGGAAAACATGGCGCTGCACGATTTAATTTCAGCAGCTGGCGATACCGTTCATAAGGTGCAACCCGTCATCGACAGTCAGGTTCTTGCAGATCACCCTGAGCTGATCGACGCTATTGCCCTCTACGGTGATATTCATGGCGATACCATCGCCTTCGAAGAACCCTTTATCGTGCGCGGCGGCGAGATCTGTAAAAACGATCCCGCAGAAGTTGAGGAATTTCTTCGCCTGACCCAGGAGCGCAAGATTTGCCGTCACAGTTTTGTGCTGGTGATTGGCGGTGGCTCGGTCATTGATGCGATGGGTTATGCCGCGGCTATTGCGCATCGGGGTATACGCCTGATTCGTATGCCGACCACCGTGCTGGGCCAAAACGATGCCGGCGTCGGGGTGAAAAATGCCATTAACTTTCGCAACCGAAAAAATTATGTCGGCACCTTTGCGCCGCCCTATGCCGTGTTAAATGACTTCGATTTTCTCAGCAGCCTGGCGCCGCGCGATCAACGCGCAGGCATTGCAGAAGCGGTAAAAGTGTCGCTCATTCGCGACAGTGAATTTTTTTCCTGGCTGGAGAATCATTGTCAGGAGCTGGCGCGCTTTGAAGACAAGGCGGTAGAGCACATGATTATTCGCTGCGCCGAATTGCATGTGCGGCATATCGGTACCGGCGGCGATCCATTCGAGCGCGGTTCCGCGCGACCATTGGACTTTGGTCACTGGTCGGCTCACCGCCTGGAAGAAATCTCCCACGCCCAATCGTTTGATAATGAATTGCCTCACAGCGAGTTGCGCCACGGTGAAGCAGTTGCCATTGGCATTGCGCTGGACTCACATTACTCCTGCCAGATGGGTTTTATCGACGAGCAAACGCTGACGCGCATCATCAATACGCTGCACGGAATTGGTTTCAGTTTGTACCATCCCGCGCTGGAGCAGCTCAACATCGCACAGGCTTTGGCAGGATTTCGCGAACATCTCGGCGGCGCCTTGTGCATCACCATGTTAACGGGCGCGGGCTCCGCGAAAGAAGTGAGCGAGATTGATGAGGCAGTCATGGAGGAATGTGTCCAGCGATTGCGCGGCTATAAATAAACGCGCCCAATAAACGTGATTCAATTATTACGTATTGAGGGTCGCGCCTTACTCTTGAGAACCACCAGATGAAACCTGAATTAACTTACTGCACCAATATTCATCCCGGTGAATCCTGGGCTGATGTGATGGCGAATTTGAATGGCCACGCACTGGCGGTAAAAGAGGCTGTGTCGGCCGACGAAAAATTTCCGTTGGGCCTGCGTATTTCTCATCAGGCCGCGAGCGACATCACACCGGCGGATATCGCCGACTTTCGTGACTGGTGTGACCTTCATGATTGCTATTTGCTGACGATCAATGGCTTTCCCTTCGGTACTTTTCACAATCAACCCGTGAAAGAAAAAGTTTATGAGCCGGACTGGCGCAGTCGCGCGCGTGTTGACTACACCAAGCGCCTTGCGGATCTTGCTGTGGCTTTAAGCACTCGCGCCGCACCTTTGTCCATATCCACCGTGCCGGTGGCTTACAAGCCGGTCTTTTCTGACGGTGATTGGCCTGTGGTTTATCAACATATCATCGAGGTATTACAACACCTGCAGCAAATCAAACAAGCGACGGGCATCACCATTCGCCTGGCTTTTGAGCCAGAACCTTGTTGCGTGTTGGAGACTATCGACGAAACGGTGGATTTTTTTTCACGACTAGCATTACCGGAAACACTACAACCCTTTGTGGGAGTTTGTTTTGATGCCTGTCATCAGGCCGTTGAGTTTGAAGACCCGACGCAATGCCTGGCAAGATTAGCACAGGAAAACATCGCTATCGCGAAAGTTCAAGTGTCCAGCGCATTACGCGCGCGCGGCGGTGAAATTTCTGCACTCATGGCTTTTGATGAGCCGGTCTATTTACATCAAGCGGTTGTTCGTGAAAACGCGGATCAATCTCTGCGCCGCTTTACCGATTTGTCGGAATTGTCGGCGTTTCTTGGTAGTGCTCAGCAACCGGAAGAATGCCGTGTACATTTCCATGTTCCCATCTTTATTGAACACCTGGGCGTGTGCGGAACCACACGCTTTTTTCTCGAGCAATTACTGCCATTGCTACCCCCGGACATTCCATTAGAAGTTGAGACTTATAGCTTCAAAGCATTACCTGAGCACCTGCGTACCGGCACCCTGGAGGAATCCATCTGCCGCGAGCTGCAATGGGTGCAAAACCAGTTAGGAAAATAATCTATGCATAAAACGGTGGTAATCGACGTCGTTGGTTTAACGCGCGCATTGATTGGCGAACACACGCCTAACCTGCAGCGTTTTTTAGCTAGGTACAACAGCGCAAATATCGAGCCGGTAATTCCCGCCGTCACTTGCACCGCGCAATCCACGTACCTCACCGGTAAATTGCCCAGCGAACATGGCATCGTAGGCAATGGTTGGTATTTTCGCGAACTGAATGAAGTCTGGTTGTGGCGCCAAAGCAATAAGCTGGTGGAGGCACCCAAGGTCTGGCACATGGCCAAAGCGCGCGATCCGTCGTTCACCTGCGCCAATACGTTTTGGTGGTATGCCATGGCCACCGACGCCGACATCACACTAACGCCGCGGCCGTTGTATTTGGCCGATGGCCGCAAGTTGCCAGACTGCTACAGCTATCCCCTGGATGTTCGCGAAGCGCTGGATAAAAAACTCGGTAAATTTCCGTTGTTCCACTTCTGGGGTCCGGCGACACATATTAAATCCAGCGAATGGATTGCGGATGCGGCCATGTATGTGGAAGAACATTACCAACCGAGTTTGCAGTTGGTGTATCTGCCGCATCTGGATTATTGTTTGCAACGTGTGGGACCTGAGGGCGATATCGCTCAGGACTTGCGCGACATTGATCGTGTCCTGGGAAATTTATTAGATTTTTTTCAGCAGCGCGGCCATCGCATTCTGTTGTTATCTGAATACGGTATTGTGCCCGTGTCCAATCCCATTCACCCCAATCGCATTCTGCGCGAAGCAGGCATGCTTTCATTAAAAGTGGATCTCGGACGGGAATATCTCGACTACTCCAGCTGTGCTGCTTTTGCGGTGAGCGATCATCAGATTTGCCACATTTATGTGCAACAGCCAGAGAAAATTGCTGCAATCAAAGCACTATTCGAAGACCAGCCGGGGATTGCACGCGTGCTTGATGAAGGAGGCAAGCGGGAATTCGGGCTCGATCATCCCCGCTCTGGTGAATTGATCTTGTTAGCAGAGGAAGATGCCTGGTTTACCTATTATTATTGGCATGAAGAGGCGCGCGCGCCGGACTTTGCGCGAAGTGTCGATATCCATAAAAAACCGGGCTACGACCCTTGCGAATTATTTCTGGACCCGCGCCTGCGCTTTCCGAAACTGTCAGTGGGTACACGCATTGCGAAAAAGCTTGCGGGCTTCCGTTACGTGATGGATGTGATTGCCACTGATCCTCATCTAGTCAAAGGGCAACATGGCGTGTCGTCATCATCACCCCATGCTCAACCGATATTAATCAGCAATTACAAAAAGAAAATGCCCGAAAAAATGGCGGCAACCGATGTATGTGAGTTAATCCTGCAACACCTTTTTGAGGATTCAAGCCAATCATGTTGAAGACAGTTCTTACGCTGTGTCGCGTCAGTAATTTGCCTACTGTATGGATGAACGTGCTCACTGCTGCGCTGGTGGTTGGTCAGGCCACCTCGTTACCGCTGGAGCCCGGCACCATTGTGTTACTGATGATTTCACTCTCGCTGTTTTATATGGGGGGCATGAGCTTCAATGACTACATGGATCGCCATTGGGACGCCCAACACCAAACCTTTCGTCCGATTCCGTCCGGAAAAATAAGCGCAACAACCGCGTTAGGTATTTCTCTTGCATTATTCAGCACGGCGCAAATCCTGTTGTTGTTCACCCCGGAGATCGGCGGTTTTTACATGGGCTTTTTATTACTCGCGGCCATCGTCATCTACGACGTGATTCACAAAGCGACACCGCTAAGCGTGGTCGTCATGGCATCGGCCCGCTTACTGGTTTATGGAGTCACAGCTTATACGCTGACGAAGGATTGGGTCACTGCGATCTGGATCGCCGGTGGGTTACAGTTTATTTATACCTTGCTTGTTACGGTCGTCGCACGTTATGAGCATCGCCGCCAGCAGAATTACAGCATCCCGCTGATCCCATTGATGATTGCCGGCATGTCCATCCTGGATGGATTGGTTCTCGCGGTTCTGGTTAATCCATGGTGGATTTTCGTCGGCCTTCTGGCCGCTGCCATGACGCGCTTTGGACAGAAATACGTGAGAGGGGACTGACAAAAAACGCCAGAAGTTTTTGGCTTCTGGCGTTTTTATTTGCGGGTTATTGACCAGCTTTCAACATCTGCCAGTATTTTTCATATACCAGCACAGTATCCCCCAGGTCCTGATGGAAACTGCCGCGATCAATATCTGCTTTGTCTGGAAAAACGATCTTATTATTGCGCAGTTCTTCATCCAGCAAAGCAATGGCGGGAATGTTCGGCGCGGCGTAGCCTAGTTCCTCAATCGCCGCTTTACCACTTTCAGCACGCAGCATGAAATCGATAAATTTGTGGGCGTTGGCCACATTGGCCGCACCTTTAGGAATGACAAAACTATCGACCCACAGTACTGCGCCCTCTTCCGGATAGATGTAGGTCAGGTTAGGCAATTCTTCCTGCGCCATATAGGCTTCACCATTCCAGATTGCACCGATACTCACTTCACCTTTAATCAGCGGCGATTTGGGTGAGTCGGAATTGATCATCTTGATGCTGGGCCACAACTCCTTTAATTTTTCATAAGCCGCACGAATTTCGTCTTCATTGGTGCTGTTGTTTTCAAAACCCGCTACGCGTAAGCCGACGTAGAAGTTATCGCGCACATCGTCCATCACCATCAGTTTGCCTGCGTATTCCGGCTTCCACAGGTCGGCCCATTTGGTGATCTGGCTCGCGTCCACCTCATCGCCATTCACAGCAATAGAGGTACTGCCCCACAAGTAAGGCACACTGTAACTGTTGTCGGGATCATAGGGTTTGTTCAACAGCGAGGGATCAAGGTTGGCGTAGTTGCTGAGTAACGCTTTGTTGATGGGTAGGATCAAACCTTCTTTGCGCATTTTTTCCACATAGAAAGTGGAGGGAACAGCGAGGTCGTAACCTTTGCCATCCAATAATTTCAGCTTGGAATACATGGCCTCATTACTTTCGTAAGTCGCGTACTCCACTTGAATGCCGGTTTCTTTGGTGAAAGCTTGCAGTACATCTTCCGGAATGTATTCGGTCCAGTTGTAGATAACGACTTTTTCGTCGGTCTTCGGTGCTGCATCAACAGTGCTGGCCTCGCTGTCGGATTTATCGCTACAACCGCTGAGTATCCAGGCTACGG
>CAMPIG010000083.1 GCA_946886255.1 uncultured Cellvibrio sp.
TTGGGCACCACCACGAAGTCTTTAACCGGCCAGCGACTGATGGCCAGTTCCAGGGATTCGATGGAGATGCCGGTGAGCGGGTGGGTGGGGAGCTCCAGCGCTTCAAGGCCGAGGGATTCCAGTACTTGTAATAGTCCGTAAAACGCTGGCGACTCGATAGCCACCACATCGCCGGGTTTGGTTACCGCGCGCAGGGCGATGCTCAGTGCCTCTTGTCCACCGTTGGTGATCACCAGGTTGTCCGGGTTGACCGCGCAGCCAGCTTCCGCCATCCGCCGAGCCAGTTGCCTACGCAATTCCAGTGAACCGGGGGAGAATTCGTAGTTGGCGGAACGCACCCGGTGCTGGCGGGCGGAGCGGATCAGCGCTTGCTCGATAGCGCGAGTCGGCAGGAACTCCGGCGCCGGGACCGCCGCGCCGAGTTGCACCACGGACGGGTTGTTGGCGGCCTTGATCAACTGCAACACCATATCCTGGCCGGTCACGGGCGCCGGCCGGGGTGTGTCCATCACCAACCGGGGCTGGGGGATGCGACAGGTCACCTGCGCCCGCACATAAAAGCCGGAGCGCTGGCGACTTTCCAGCACCCCCTGATCTTCCAGCAGTCGGTAAGCGGAGATAACGGTGGCGATACTCAGGTTACGCTGCCGGCTCAATTGGCGCACGCCGGGCAAGCGGTCACCGGGCTGAAAGCTGCCTTGCTGAATCGAGGTGCGCAAGTCCTCGGCCAATTGTTGATACAGAGTTTCCATGAAGGGGATTCTGCCGATAACGCTTGTGTTAGTGATAGGTACAGATGCTGATCGTTATAACCGGCACAGAACAGAGGATAGCCCATCTGTACCGTATCAATTTCATTTTTTCTGCAACTGTATCTATTGCTCGCTGATATCTAGAGTGGTGTTTTTGCTTGAGAGATCTTGCCATGAACCAGCCTTTATACATTGTCGACGCCTTTGCCTCCGGCCCATTTACCGGCAACCCGGCGGCGGTGTGTCTCCTGCAACAGGAAAAGCCCGCTGAATGGATGCAGCAAGTGGCGGCGGAGATGAATCTGTCCGAAACCGCCTTTGTATTTCGCTTTACACATTTGGGGCGGCAGGGTTGGGTGCTGCGCTGGTTTACCCCCACCACGGAGGTGAATCTTTGTGGTCACGCGACCCTGGCGGCTGCTCATGTCCTCTGGCATAGCGCCCATGAAGAGGAAGACTTTATCGAGTTTCACACCCGCAGCGGTCTGTTGAGTGCCAGTCGGCAAACAGAAGGCATCACCCTAAATTTTCCGGCAGATCCGCCTGCAGCAATGGCGAGTATGCCGCCCGCATTGGTAGAGGCGCTCGGTGTACAGCCGCTCTGGCTGGGGCAGGGACGAGAGGATTGGCTGGTAGTCGTAGAGTCAGCGGAGCAGGTACGTCGCTTGCAGCCAGATACTCGCCGGATTGCTGAACTACCCGCGCGCGGCCTGGTCGTGACGGCTCCCGGCGACGAGCCCGGCATTGATATGGTATCGCGCTTTTTCGCCCCTCGCGTTGGCATCAACGAAGACCCGGTTACCGGCTCGGCGCATTGTCTGCTGGCCGTTTATTGGGGACAACGTCTGGGCAAAACGCGCTTGCGCGCCGTGCAAGCGTCGACCCGCACCGGTTTGCTGAACCTCGCTTTACTGGGCGACCGCGTGCATCTTTCAGGGCAGGCGCACATCACACTCACGGGAGAATTCCATGGCTGATACGGCGCACGAGCGCCGTAATCCGACACACACAGCTATCGATTTACGCCTGTCGGATTACGCTGGCGCTAATCCGACCTACTTGAGTGGATGGCTTTGGTGAGTTCGATGACGGACAGTGGTGCGGAGCCTTCGGCTTTATTACTGAGGGTGACATAGACATTCTGACCGGCGTTGGCGGTGCCGGTAATAACGCGGGCCAAGGCCTCCCGCGTTTGCGGATCGGGGTCGATGATCTTGTCGTAAGGAGAATACTGCTGTTGCGCGTCTTCATAGCCATAAGCGCCGTGCAGCGGGTTGAGATTCCAGCGGCACACCAATGGCCCCGGCCAGAGCGCACGCAGGATGGGTAATTGTTCAGCAATGCGTGGCATCTTCGCGTGCAGTCCCATGCAGTAGGTTGCGCCGGTATCGCGCAAGGCGTTAACAAATGCTGGCGTCAGCCACTGTGGATCGCGCACTTCTACCGCGACTACACCATCAGGTGCGACGGAACGTAAATCGGGAATAGCCTTTAGCAACATGTGCAGGCGATTGATCAACTCCGGCATGCGCGCCAACCCATTGCCGGGCAGCGGGCTGATCTGAAATACCAACGCGCCCAGCCGGTGGCCTAAACCTTCCAGCGCAGGCTCAACAAATAACTGCACGGCCTGCGTGGCATCCAGGAAGTGATTGTTGGGTTGCATGCCCCGGCCTGATTCATCGCGTACTAATGCATCCGTCACCAGGCTTGGTGCTTTCACTACAAACCGGAAATCCGGCGGTACTTGTGAAGCATATTCGGCAAACTGCGCAACGTTTAACGGTCGATAAAATGAGCGGTCGATGCTGACCGTGCGAAACAGCGGGTGCTGTGCGTAAGCGGGCAGGCCGTGGCGGGACAAGCTTGTTTCAGGATATTCGCCATCCCAAACCAACCCGGCCCAACCGGGATAATTCCAGGAGGACGTGCCCAGTCGCAGGTGTGCCGGAAGGGTGCTCGCCAGATCAATCAACGCCGGGTCGGGCGTGGCCGGCGCGACGGTTTTACCGGATTTTTTGGTGGGCTTGGGTGTTGGGTCATCGTTGAATAGGGAATTCTGCATAACGGGGTTCTATTCGAGTAATGATGTCGGATTACGTGGCTGCGCCGCTAATGCGACCTACAGGGTGTGCGTATTATCGGATTGCGTGGTTGTACCCGAATACGGGCCAGAGCACATTGTAGGTCGAATTAGCCGAAGGTGTAATCCGACAAGCTTCCTGAAACGGCCAATCCCTCAAGCCAATAAACCACTACTTGAACAGCCGGGGTGCAATCCCGTAGGCTTGGCAGCAATTTTTACTCACCGCATCAGCGGCGACATGATTCAGGGAAACCACCACGATGTCCGGCGTTAATGAAATCGTTCTAACCTTCAGCTGTCAGGATTCCAAAGGCATTGTGGCCGCCGTGGCCACACTCTTTGCAACCCTGGGTTTCAACATCAAAGAATCATCGCAATTCGAGGATGTCGACCGCCGTCGCTTTTTTATGCGCACGGTGTTTGAATGCCCGGCGGGTTACAGCCTGCAACAGATCAGGGCCATCTTCCAGCCCTTGGGCGAGCAGTACAAGATGGACTGGAACATCTTCGACAGTTATTGCAAACCACGCGTGCTGATTGCCGTGTCGCAATGGGGCCATTGCTTGAACAGCCTGCTCAACAGTTGGAAAAGCGGCACACTGCCCATTGATATTGTGGGTGTAGTATCCAACCACACGGTAATGCAAGATCTCACCGAGTGGTACGAATTACCTTTCCATTATTTACCGGTGACCGCTGACAACAAAGCTGAACAGGAAGCCAAAATCTGGCAACTGATCGAAGAACAAAAAGCCGATTGCCTGGTCCTTGCGCGCTATATGCAAATTCTCTCTGACGATTTGTGTCGCAAACTCAATGGTCGCGCGATCAATATTCACCACTCATTTTTGCCCGGTTTTAAGGGTGCAAAACCATACCATCAAGCGTATGAGCGCGGCGTAAAATTGATCGGCGCCACCGCGCATTTTGTGACTGCAGATCTCGACGAGGGCCCGATTATCGAACAAGCTGTCGAACGTGTTTCGCATATTAATTCGCCGGAAGACATGGCCGAGATCGGCCGCGATATTGAAGCGGTGGTACTCAATCGCGCTTTGCGTTGGCATGCGGAACACCGGGTGTTATTGAATGGCAATAAAACGGTGGTATTTTCGCGGTAATTCGTTAGCGCAATTTTTTTCGATTGCAGGAACGTTGAGGTTAATCGCACTTGATGAGCGTGAAATCCTTCCGCAACTCAAACTCTGCAAAATCCTGCGCGAGCTGTAAATTTCCGCGATAAAAGTCTTTCGCTTCCCGCTCAATCTCATCAATCAACGGCGCACTTTTGTGCGCAAATTGATAACGCGAACTGAAGTGGGTGAGGATCAGGTTGGGTAATCCGACCGACTCCGCAAAACGTGCAACCTGTTCGGCAGAACTGTGTTGCGGTTCGGGACCGACCTGATCTGAGACGGTTTGCGTGTAAGTGGCTTCGTGGACCAGCAAATGTGTCCCGTTGCAAACGTCGCGCAGTAGTTCCGGCGTGTCGTTGTCACCGCCGATGATGATCCGGCGCGGTTGGCGTTTTATCGCCACATAGTCAGCGCTGTTTATCCGCCGACCATCTTCCAACACCACATCCTCACCTTTGTGAATGCGTCCCCACAGCGGGCCCGCTGGTATACCATCGGCATCGAGTTGATCAATCAGCAGGGATTTTTCCAGGCGCTTTTCGATAATGACATAGGCGAAGCAGGGCACGCGGTGCGAAAGCGCGGCGGTCGTGACCTTGATGGTGTGGTCTTGCCAGAGGAAATCTGTATCGCCCACATCGACAAATTGCAGCTCGTAAGACAGGCGCGATTGGGTGGTTTCGAGAGCCAGTGTAATAAAGGTTTGCAGTGGGCCAGGGGCGATAATAGGGAGCGGCTCCGTGCGCCCTGCCATGGATGCGCTGGCGAGCAAACCCGGTAAACCAAATGTGTGATCACCATGAACGTGGGTAATAAAGATGGCGCCCAGTTTGGCTAATGAATGGCGCGTGTGTAACAGCTGATGTTGTGTGCCTTCACCACAATCAAACAAGTACCAGGTTTTTGCTTCAGTATGCTCAAGCGCCAGGCCAGTTACGTTGCGTAGTTTGGTGGGGGTGCCAGCAGAAGTGCCGAGGAACACAAGTTTCATGACAGAGTTTCCACAGAATCGTTATCAATCGAGAGCGAGAGGCGCCAGGTAAATATGTCAGGGATAAAGGCCTAAGGTTCGGCGCATTGTAAAGTAGTTATGGTTATTCGGGGGTATTGTGGTGGGGATCGGTTCAACTTGCCCGATGGAAGCTGATATGCTTCCCCCTCACAGACCGATGCTGTTTTTACAGGGCGTAGCCCGCCTACAAGATGACACTTATGGCTCGTTTATTATTTAAATTGACCAATGTTCCCGGCGATGAAGCGATGGAAGTACGCCAATTGTTAAACGATAACGACATTCAGTTTTACGAGACGGATGCCGGTCGTTGGAGAGTAGGGCTGGACGCCATCTGGTTACCAGACGATGAGCAGTACGAGCAAGCGAAAGCCTTGCTGGATGATTACCAACAACAACGAACAAAAAGCCAGCAAGAGGCATACGCTGAATTGGAAGCCAGCGGCGAAGCACCAACCCTGGCCAAAAAAATCGCAGCGCATCCGCTACGTTTTATGGCCCAGGTGATTGCGATTATATTTATATTGGCGATCTCCATTGTGCCGTTCTGGTATGCATTCTCATGATCGTCATGTGCTGTTAATTTTCCCCCTGTAATAAACACCGCTTTTTCTATCTGCTGTCATCATCAGGAAGTCGACCCGTGCAAGAGCCCGATGTATCTATACAAGAAGTACATACGCCAGAAATACCTATGCCCGAATTAAAACCTGCCGATCTTAAAGCTAATTGGCTGACGCAGGTGCTTGATGAATGGAAAACCCTTGCCATTCTCGGTGGTCCGATTCTCATCGCGCAATTGGCGCAGATGGCCAACGGTGTTATCGACACGGTGATGGCCGGCCATGCCAGTGCGGAAGATTTGGCGGGCGTGGGTATCGGCACGAGTTTATGGGTGCCAGTGTTGTTATTTTTTATGGGCGTGTTGAGTGCGTTGCAGCCGATTATCTCCGGTCATCGCGGTGCCGAACAATTGCAGCGCATCATGCCGGTGACCTGGCAAGGTTTATATATTGCGGCGGCCTGTGCATTGGTAATGATTTTTTTATTGATCAATGCGCGCCCGGTACTGGATTTATTGCAACTCGATACGCGCACCGCGGCAATTTCGCAGGGTTATCTCGATGCCTTTTGTTGGGGAGTGCCCGCATTATTGTTATTGACAGCGTTGCGTGGACTCACCGATGGACTCGGGCACACCCGCGTCATCATGGCGTTCTCACTGGTGAGTACACTGTTTAATTTGCCGCTCAATTATATTTTTATTTACGGCAAGCTTGGTTTGCCGGCGATGGGTGGCGTGGGTTGTGGCTGGGCGACGGCCATCTCCAATTGGATTGCAGTGTTGGCGTTGCTGGTATATCTCAACCGCAGTAAAACCTACGCGACATTTCACCTGCTGGCAGATCGTGTACGACCGGATTGGCAGGAGATAAAACATGTCTTGCGTTTGGGGGTGCCGATTGGTTTTACGATGTTCGTAGAAGTCAGCATGTTTGCCGTCATTGCGCTATTCCTCGCCCCTTTGGGGCCGAAGGTGGTGGCGGGGCACCAAATTGTACTTAACGCAATCTCGCTGCTGTTTATGGTGCCTTTGAGCCTGGGCATGGCGCTTACTTTGCGGATCAGTTTTTTGGTAGGAGCCCAGGCTCAGGCGCGCGCGCAATTATTGGCGCGCAGTGTTTTGATGTTGGGGTTGGGTATTTCGCTGATCAATGTGCCGGTGTTGTTGTTCGGCCGTGAATTTATTGCCAGTTTATATACCAGTGATCTCGCTGTGCTTGATGTCGCCGTTAGCCTGTTTTTATTTGCGGCAATTTTTCAAATTGCGGATGTGATTCAAGTCACGATGATTAATACCTTGCGCGGTTATCGCGACACCCGCATTCCCATGTTTATCATGTTGTTGTCATTCTGGGCAATTTGCCTGCCGCTGGGGTATATCCTTACGTTTACCCATTGGTTGGTTGAACCCATGGGAGCTCCCGGTTTCTGGATCGCATTATGTGTGGGTTTAACTGTGGCGAGTCTGTTACTGACTTACCGTGTTATTTATTTTCGTCCAGATGCCGCGTGATATGTTACTGAACACACTGACCCCTTGTTGAAATGCACCGACAATCCCTGGCGTTGCGTCCGGTTCTGCAATGCACACGGGTGTGAGTCGACATTTTTTACGCAAGCTTCAATAAAAAATATGTGTCAGGTTTTAACTGATTGATTCACGGTTAACTTTTCAGATTGGTGTAAAAACTGCTACTGCTTGAATGGCTGTTGCTTGAAAGGTCCGTGAATACGAGAAGACAGGAGTCGACGCATGAACATGAAATGGCATTTTACGAGAGTAACGGGGCCGCACCCTGTGCAACGGTGTGTTGTTGGCATGGTGGTGGCGTTAATGATGATGAGTGTTGAGGCTCGTCCGTTTGTTGATCAAGCTGATATTGATCTGGCGAGTCAGTCTACCTCCTTACGATTGTTCGGCAGCGAATTTGAAGCCGCAGGTGACAGGAAGCTATTTACGCGTGATCTCGCATTGGGCGAGCAATCGGCACGGGAGTTTTCATTAAAATCCTTTGTTAAATTAACGCATCAAAAACCGCCAATATATGGCAGGGATTTTTTGTTTGATTTCGATGCGTTTGAACGAGAGCTCTTTGCCAGTTTGTCATTGGTCGCTATGAGTAGCCACTCAGAGGATGCGGAGGCGGCCTGGTTAGATACTGTTACCTCGAACGTGGTCGTGGTTGAAACCACACCAAGCAGTCGCGCATCGATTCCTGCACCCACCACGCTCATGTTGGTCACTGTGGGCATATTGGGTCTCATTCTCCATCGACGTCGCACCAACTGGACCGAACACTGATTGGTGTTGCACGCTTATTCGTTTCCCCGACGTGTTATTCGTGGCTCTCTACAAACCTTAGTCTTCGCTTTGTAACAATTGTATTCTGCACTTGTCACTCTCTTAATGGTAATGCCAGAATAGCGCGGCGCATTTATCGAGAGTCATTTTCATCTGCGATTACCCGCTATCGTCATGAAAAAGCTTTATTTTTGAATGAGAATGTGGACAATTGCGCCCAATCCGCATAAGCCCCGACTTTGCACGAGCTTGTATCTGCACAGGCCCGTATTTGCCAGGATATTGGAACTTGGCGACGCTGTGGTGTCATTGAGGTTACCGGTATTTAACCGCGCGTCAGTCAGCTGACGCTATTCCGTCAATCACTCAACTTAAGGATCCAATCGTTGAATAAATCCTACACTCCTCCCAACTGGACCTCACGTAAATCCGCCGAACTCTATGGCATTGATGAATGGAGTAATGGCTATTTCGGTGTTTCCGATTCCGGTGAGGTTATTGTCAGGGTGCCGGTCAACGGTGGCGAATCGTCCATCTCGCTCATGGAGATTACCCAAGGGTTACAGCAGCGCGGCCTGGATATGCCGGTATTACTGCGCCTCGAAAACCTTGTTGATACACGCATCAGCACATTGAATGATTCTTTCGCCGCAGCTATTCAGGCCAGCGGCTATCAAGGCCAATATCGCGGCGCCTTTCCCATCAAGGTTAACCAACAAAGTCACGTCATCGCGGAAATCGCGCGCTTTGGTGAGCGTTACCATCACGGGCTTGAGGCGGGCAGCAAGGCAGAATTGATGATCGCCTTGTCAACGCTAAAGGATCGTGAAAGCGTCATCATTTGCAACGGTTACAAAGACGCCGAATTTATTGATCTGGGTTTGCAGGCGCGCAAACTCGGTTTTAAATGTTTCTTCGTGCTCGAGACGTTGGCGGAAGTACCTATTGTCATCGAGCGCAGTCGTGCAATGGGCGTTGATCCGTTGATTGGTGTGCGACTGAAATTATCCACCAAGGTCGAAGGCCATTGGAGTGAAGACAGCGGTGATCGCAGCCTGTTTGGTTTGAATACCAACGAATTGGTTTCAGTGGTCGATAGTCTGCGTGAAGCGGACTTGTTGCATTGCTTCCAGTTACTGCACTTTCATCTCGGTTCACAAATTCCCAACATCCGTAGCATTCGTGCCGGCGTCTTGGAAGCCTGTCGCTATTACATCGAATTAGTCGGTGAGGGCGCGCCTCTGGGGTATATCGACCTGGGGGGTGGTCTGGCCATTGATTACGATGGTACCTGTAGCACCAGCGGCCACAGCCGTAACTATTCGGTGCAGGAATATTGTATTGACGTGGTGGAGGCGATTCAGGAGTCCCTCGACGAACACGACATTCCCCATCCCATTATTGTGACGGAATCCGGGCGTGCGACGGTTGCGCACACGGCCGTACTCTTGTTTAACGTCCTCGATGTCACGCATTTTGAACCGGCGCAGTTGCCCGAACATTTGCCGGAAGATTCTCATGAAATGATTGAGAACATGTGGCACTCACTCTCGGTGATTAAACCGAACACCTTGCAGGAATGTTACAACGATGTAATTTATTATCGTGACCAGATTCGCGACCTGTTTCATCGCGGTGATATTTCCTTGCGTCATCGCGCGCTGGGCGAAAATCTTTATCTCGCCGGTCTGCAAAAAATTGCGCAGCTATTACCGCAGATGAAACGTATACCGCAGGAACTGGAAACCTTGCCGCAACAATTGGCAGATATTTACTACGGTAATTTCAGCGTGTTTCAATCCTTGCCGGATTCCTGGGCTATCGAACAGGTGTTCCCGGTGATGCCGATTCACCGGCTACACGAAGAACCCACGCGCCAGGCCATCATTGCCGACTTAACCTGTGATTGCGACGGCAAATTAGATAAGTTTGCCGGCCCGGAAGGTGAGACCAGTACCTTGCCCTTACACGCCGTAAAAGCCGGTGAAGAATATTATCTCGGTGTGTTTTTGGTGGGTGCCTATCAGGAAACCCTCGGCGACCTGCATAATTTATTTGGCGATACCAATGTGGCCAGCGTGCGTATCAATACGGATAACAGTATTGAGTTCGTGCACGAGCTACATGGCGATAGCATTGCGGATGTATTGAGTTACGTGGAATACGATCCCAATGCCATGTATCAATCATTCCGCACCACTGCAGAACAAGCTGTGCGCGATGGCCGTATCAGTGTTGCTGATCGTCAGCAGATGTTGGCGGCCTTTACCGATAGCTTGCGCGGTTATACCTATTTCGAGCGTTAATCGGATGCTTGTCGGATTACGCTGCGCTAACCCGACCTACTTGATGCCGATGTAGGTCGCGTTAGCTCGAAGGGCGTAACCCGACATTGAATTTTCCTCAAAACAACAACGCAAAAAATTCTTGTTAATAAAGTTCCTGTCAATGGAGAAAATGATGGCAAAAGTCCTGATTATTGGTGCCGGTGGTGTCGGTGGGGTGGTGGTGCATAAATGCGCGCAACTGCCGGACGTATTTTCCGACATAATATTGGCCAGTCGCACCGAAGAAAAATGTAAAGCCCTTGCTGCGCAATTAAGCCGGCCGATTAAGACGGCCCAAGTGGATGCAGACAATGTGCCGGAGCTTGTTGCCTTGCTCAACAAAGAAAAACCGGATCTGGTAATCAATGTGGCACTGCCATATCAGGATCTGCATATTATGGATGCCTGTCTGGAGGCCGGTATTGATTATCTCGACACCGCAAACTACGAGCCGCCGGAGACTGCCAAATTTGAATACTCCTGGCAGTGGGATTATCAGGATAAATTCAAGAACGCCGGCTTGATGGCTTTGTTAGGTTCCGGCTTTGATCCGGGCGTAACCAATGTGTATACCGCCTACCTGAAAAAACATTACTTCGACGAGATTCATTACCTCGACATTATTGATTGCAATGCCGGCGATCACGGTAAACCCTTCGCGACCAATTTCAATCCCGAGATTAATATCCGTGAAGTGACTGCCAAAGGACGTTACTGGGAAAACGGTGAGTGGCGTGAGACAGATCCGCTGTCGGTGAATCGTGTCTATGATTTCCCGGCAGAAATCGGCCCCAAGAAAATTTATTTGATGTACCACGAAGAGCTGGAGTCCATTGCCAAGAACTTTCCGGAGATAAAACGCGCACGCTTCTGGATGACCTTCTCCGACAATTATCTCAAACACCTGGAAGTGCTGGGCAATGTCGGCATGACATCTATCGAGCCGGTCATGTTTGAAGGCAAGGAAATTGTTCCGCTGCAATTTCTGAAAGCGCTTCTGCCAGACCCTGCCAGCCTCGGTCCTTTAACCAAAGGTAAAACCTGCATCGGTTGTATGGCCACAGGTATCAAAGACGGCGTTGAGCGCACCATGTTTATCTACAACGTGTGCGATCACGAAGCGTGTTACGCGGAAGTAAAATCCCAGGCGATTTCCTACACCACCGGTGTGCCGGCGATGATCGGTGCCAAGATGATCTTGCAAGGCAAATGGAAACAACCCGGCGTATGGAATATGGAACAGTTTGATCCTGATCCGTTTATGGAAGACTTGAATGTTTACGGGTTGCCCTGGCAAGTGGGCGATGTATCCGCCGTTAATATTGATGAAATGAAAGAATAGCGATATGCGCCAGACCTTTTCCCGCTTTGACCCCACGCGTGTCCCGTCGCCCTGTTTTGTGGTGGATATTGC
The DNA here is from genome assembly GCA_946886255.1 of uncultured Cellvibrio sp. Next base: position 11,594 of record CAMPIG010000083.1, read on the forward strand.
TGCAGTTGAGGCGAATTTAAAAATCCTTAATCGCGTGCAAACAGAAAGTGGGGCGAAAGTGCTGGCTGCATTAAAAGCCTTTTCCTGCTGGAGTCTGGCACCGTTGTATAAGCAATATGTATCGGGCACTTGTGCCAGTGGCTTGAATGAAGCGCGCCTTGGGCGCGAAGAGTTTGGTGGGGAGGTGCATTGCTATTCCGCTGCTTACAAAGAAGCGGATCTGGTTGAAATTCTGCGCATTGCTGATCACGTTGTGTTTAATTCCTTTTCACAATGGCAACGTTTTAAACCATTAGCGATGGCGGCAAAAAAAGATCGACCCGAGTTACATTTCGGTATTCGTATTAACCCTGAACATTCAGAAGGTGAGGTTGCACTGTACGATCCCTGCGCGCCTTGTTCGCGTATGGGCGTACCCTTATCGCAATTTAATGCTGATCTCCTGGATGGTATTTCCGGTTTGCATTTTCATACGCTGTGCCAACAGGATTTACCGCCGCTGCAACGTACCCTGGCTGCTGTAGAAGAAAAATTCGGTCCCTATCTGGCACAGATGGAGTGGATCAATTTCGGTGGCGGTCACCATATCAGTCGCGATGATTACCAGGTCGACGAACTGATTCAGGTGGTTAAGGATTTTTCGCGCCGTTACGATGTGCAGGTGTATCTGGAGCCGGGCGAAGCGGTGGCCATTCACAGTGGTGTGTTGGTAGCGGAAGTGCTGGATGTTTTATGGAATGGCATGCATCAGGCGATTCTCGATACGTCAGCCACTTGTCATATGCCGGATGTGCTGGAGATGCCTTACCGCGCCGATATTCTGGGCGCCGGTATGCCGGAAGAATTTCCCTATACCTATCGCTTGGGCGGCATGACTTGTCTGGCGGGTGATGTTATAGGCGATTACAGTTTTGCTGAGCCTCTGCATCCCGGCCAGCGGTTGATGTTTGATGACATGGCGCACTACACCATGGTAAAGACAACAACTTTTAACGGTATCAGTTTGCCGTCTATTGCCTTATGGGATTCACGCAGGAATGAACTGAATGTTATTCGCGAATTCGGCTACGAAGACTTCAAAACTCGCCTCTCCTGAGATTTCAACGGGGGGTCGGAAAACGCCTCCGGCTAATCCGACATCGATCCGCCATTTCAATATTTATCATTAAACGAACGCATTGTCGGATTACGCCTTTGGCTAATTCGACCTACAATGGCCGCCGTAGGTCGGATTAGCGTAGCGTAATCCGACAACCTCCTTTTAAATTACTCATCACTTTCCGTTTCCGACTCCTCATTTTGAATCTTCGTCAAATCCAGAAATAATTCCTTACGGTTTAACGGTGTCGCTTTAGGCAAAAACGGATTATCAATCCGGAACGCGCGGCGCTTGCTCAAATTGGCTTTAGTCAAAGCTTCTTTGACTTCCGGACTGTTAAAGAAATAACGATCAAAGGTGCCGTCAGCAATAGCCGCTTCCAGACCATTTTCCAGGTCTTTTGCCAATTCCGGATCTTGCGGGCTAACAAAAAAATACGTGGGCAGGGGATAAATAATGACAAGATTTTTTTCGACGGTTAATGGCAGTTCAGGAAAGGCAGACAATTCCGTCCAGACTTCATTGGCGCCGCGCGGAAAAGCATCGAAGCGACCACCGTCGAGCATGTAATACAAACTGGGTTTCTTGGTGGCTTTTA